>CABQJX010000141.1 GCA_902464595.1 uncultured Lachnoclostridium sp.
TATCCGGGACATTTTCATTTGTGATATACTGAGACATTATCATAAATGGCTTATAATAAATGGACAAAAACAACAAAAACACACTTGCTTTTTACAGGACAATATGGTAAACTCCCAATATAGATATGAAAATTTTACAGAAAAATAGCTGAAAAAATATGGAAACTTTTGGAAAATCAGAAAAATGAGGAAAGCCACAAGTCAGAAGGGGGGAATGGCAGTGACCATCAGTGAGATTGCCAAATTATCAGGTGTTTCTGTAGCGACCGTATCCAGAGTGATCAATAACAAGGGTTATGTAAAAGAAGAAACCCGCAGACAGGTGGAACAGGTGATCCGTGAGCACGGTTACCGCTCCGGTTCAGGATCACGGCCTGTTTCTTCCCAGGGAAGCGCTATGATCGCGGTGATCATGGCGGAGCGTCCCTTTCCTTTTTCCTCCCGTATTCTGGAAGCGATTGAAGCCAGGGCGGCGGAGCATGGGGACAGCGTTTTGTTTTACAGTACGGGGAGGGACTGTGCCAGGGAGCTTCGGGCCATGGAGCAGGCCGTAGAGCATCAGGTAAAAGGGATTCTTCTTCTTCCTGTGACGGATTCAGGCATGGAAATGGAACACCGGATCCGGGAGGTTGAGAGGCAGGGGATCCCGGTGGTGCTGATCAACTGTAATCGTTACCGCGAGGATTATGACAGCGTTCTCATTGACAATGGACAGGTGATCTATGACGGAGCCCGCCTTTTATGGGAACGGGGACATCAAAAGATCGGTTTTATTACATGTCCGGAGCTGGTCAAGGGCGTGATGCCTCGTCTGGACGGCTTTCGCAAGTTTCTGTCGGATCATCAGATCCCTGTGAAAGAGGAATACATATATGACGGGGAGTTTGAGGAAAGCAGCGGATACGAGGCATGCCGTGCACTCCTTGGGCTGGAGGATCCTCCTACGGCGATCCTTGCTTCCTGCAGCTCCATTACCCTTGGCTGTTACCGGTATCTGAACGAGAATCACCGGAAGCTGGGGGAGGACGTTGCCCTTGTGGGATTTGACGATATTTCCCTCATCGGCTCCCTGGGATACCCGGTTACCACCATGGAGCATCCCTCCTGGGAATTGGGACGCAGCGCCTGCGATTTGATGTATATGAGAGTGGGGGAAAAGTCAGAAGACTGGCTTCACCGCAAGCTGATCCTCAGCACCAGAACCAACCTGAGGGGAAGCGAGGGGAAGATTTGCAGTTAGAGATCCAGTATAGAAAGAGGTAGATAATATGACAGAACGATTCAATGCAAAATTAGAGGAGATCAAAGGGATCATTGGGGATCCGAAGCTTACTTATCCCCAGCGCCTCATTGAGCTGGCAAAGGCGGCTGAAAATCTTCCGGAGCCGGTGGCTCTCAGCGAGGATGCAAAATGGTTTGTGGAGCAGGGCGTCGTATTTGATATGGGAGAGGGGAACGCCCCTTACCGGCCCCGGTATGTGGTTCCGGATTACGATCTGTTTATGAAGCAGGGAAGCAAATTTTTGATGCTGGATCCGCCAAAGGATATTTGGGATGCAGTATCCAATCTTCTGATCCTGTACCGCTTCGTGCCGTCGGTGATCGCGGGGCCAGTGTACATCGGCCACATTGACCGGCTGTTAGAGCCTTTTGTGAAGGACGAGGAGGAGGCCCGCCATGCCATCCGCATTTTCCTTACCCATGTGGATCGGACGATCAGCGATTCCTTCTGCCACGCCAATATCGGCCCTTACGATACAAAGGCAGGACGAATCATCTTAGATCTGTCCGCAGAAATGCAGCGGCCTGTTCCCAATATGTCTATGATCTTTAACGAGCACACTTCCCCGGAGTTTGCTAAAAAAGCAATTGAGACCGGGCTTGTGACGGCAAAACCCAGCTTTGTCAATGATGAGATGTACCGGGCAGACTGGGGGCCGGATTATGCCATTGTCAGCTGCTACAACGCCCTTCCGATCGGAGGAGGAGGCCTGACCCTGGGACGGCTGAACCTAAAGAAGCTGGCGGATCTGGCCCAGAGCCGGGAACAGCTTTTGGAGGATCTTCTTCCAAGGGCAGTGGCCGCCCAGTGCGAGCAGATGGATAAAAGGGATACCTTCATTTTTGAGGAGGGACATTTCCTGGAGAACACCTTCCTGACAGAGGAAGGGCTGATCCGCAAAGACCGTTTTGTAGGAATGTTTGGACTGGTAGGACTGGCGGAATGCGTCAATCAGACCCTTCATCTCACGAAGCCGGAGGAGCGCTACGGCCACGGGGCAGAGGCGGAAACATTTGCCCTTGAGATCCTGGAGCGGATCCACAGCCAGGTGAAAGGGTATCAGCCGAAATATGGAACATTTGCCCTTCACGGCCAGGTGGGGATCTCCACTGATTACGGCGTTACTCCCAATACCCGCGTACCGGTGGGAGAGGAGCCTTCCCTTCCCGAGCATCTTCTGTTTACGGCAAAGACTCAGAAGCATTTTGCGGCAGGAATCGGTGAGCTGTTCCCCTTTGAGGAGACAGCCAAGAAGAATCCTCAGGCGGTTCTGGATATTATCCAGGGGGCTTTCAGCCAGGGGATGCGCTATTTTTCCTTCTATTCCGACAGCTCAGATGTGATCCGGGTTACTGGTTATCTGGTAAAACGGTCGGATATTGAGAAGTATGACCGGGGAGAGGCATGTATCGGCAACTCAACGGTTTTGGGAAGCGGAGCCAGCAAAGGCCTCCATATCTTTGAACGGAGTGTGCGGAATGTATGATGCAGGGCTTGTAAACAGGATTATTCCTTTTAGCTGTGTGGACGGGCCAGGAAATCGGAGCGCCGTTTTTTTCCAGGGCTGTGATTTTCATTGCTCCTATTGTCACAATCCTGAAACCCAGAATCTGTGTAACGGATGCGGAGCCTGCGTGAAGGTCTGCCCCAAAGGAGCTCTCAGCATGAAGGAGGGAAAGACCCTATGGGATCCCTCCCTCTGTTGCGGCTGTGATGCCTGTCTCATGGCCTGTCCGTTTAACAGCTCCCCTAAGGTGCGGTGGATGACAGTGGAGGAGATTCTCCATGAACTGAAGGCTGCCCTTCCCTTTATCACAGGGATCACCATTTCAGGAGGGGAGTGCAGCCGGTATGACCGCTTTGCGGCAAAGCTGTTTGAGCAGTTTCATCGTTTGGGAAAGACCGCTTTTTGTGATACCAATGGCCAAAGGCCTTTCCGGGAATTGACGGAACTGACAAATGCCATGGATATGGCTATGTTGGACGTAAAGGCCTGGGACGATGAGCTGCACCGAAGGCTTACAGGAAGCTCCAATGAGGTGGTTCTTGATAATCTGGATTACCTGGCTTCCATAGGAAAACTTTATGAGGTTCGGACGGTGATCGTGCCAGGTCTGTTAGAAAATGAGGAGACCGTTATAGAGGTGAGCAGGAAATTGGCACGGTTCCCCAAGGTGCGTTATAAGCTGATCAAATACCGTCCCTGGGGTGTAAGGCCCCCTCTTGATGTAGTGCCGCCTGCAGACGGATACATGGAGGAGCTTCAGTCCCTGGCTTACGAAAACGGGGCTGGTGCGGTAGTGATCACGTAATGTAAAAAGGCAGAGGAAAGGCAGAGGAGCCATAAGAAAGTTGGGACAAATAAGATGAAACGCAAGATCATATTTAGCTGCGATACGGGGATTGATGACGCTTTGGCTCTGGCTTATCTGGCAGCCCAGGATGAGTGTCAGGTGATTGGGGTTACGGTATCCTACGGCATGGGAAAGGTGGAAAATACCTTTCGCAATACAAAGTATATTTTAAAGCTGCTGGGGCGGGAGGATATACCGGTGATCATGGGGAGCGAAGCGCCTTTAAGCGGAATTGTGCCGGATTACAGCGGAGGAAGCCGGTTTCACGGCATGGACGGTATCGGAAACGTGCTGGGAGAGGCAAAGCCGGAAGAGTTTGGAAATGCCCGGCCTGGACAGGCAGTGGACTTTATTCTGGAAATGATCCGGAAGTACAAAAAAGACTTGGTGTGGGTTACCAGCGGCCCCCTGACAGAGATCGCCAGGGTTTGGGAGAAGGATCCTGAAACTGCCGGCCAGGTGGGGGCTGTCTATGTGATGGGAGGTTCCCTGGCAGCTCCCGGAAACGCAGGGGATTACAGGAGCGCTGTGGGCGAGGCAAATGTGCTTTTAGACGTTCCGGCTGCTGCGAAGGTACTGGATTCCAGCCTTCCGGTGGTGCTTGTGGGATTGGATGTTACCCGTAAGACTCTGCTGCGGTATGAGGATCATGAGCGGTTAAAGGCCATAGGGACGAAACGCTCCCTGTTCTTTTATGAGGCGTTGAAGCACTACCTTGACGCTTACCGCCAGTTCCATCCCTATCTGGATGGATGTGGGCTTCACGACCCTCTGGCGGCAGCGGCAGCGGTGCATCCGGAACTTTTGACTGTGGTTCCCATGCATATGATGTGTGTGACGGAGGGGCCCTGGACGGGCAGGACGATGGAAAATGTCCTCCGGTGCAATGACAGGGAGTATCCCATGGGGGCAGCCCTTTTTGTCAATGTATCAGCCTTTGAGAAAGAGTTTTTCGGAAAGGTGGAAGAATTGCTGGCTCGCAGCTGACAGGAGAAGAACGTGCAGCCAGACCGCTGGGTGAGACAGCCCTTTGGCCGGGTGGGGAAAGGAGAAACAGATGGAACATTTGCTTGAAGTAAAGGACGTGACCAAGATCTATGAGGGCGGCGTCCTGGCAAACCACAACGTGAATTTCACGGTGGATCAGGGTGAGATCCATGCTCTGGTGGGAGAAAACGGAGCAGGGAAAAGCACACTGATGAAGATGCTTTACGGATTGGAGGACGTAACCTCCGGGCATATCTATATGAACGGTGAGGAATTAAAGCTTTCCTCCAGCAAGGATGCCATCGCTCACGGCATCGGTATGGTACATCAGCATTTTATGCTGGTAGATTCCCTTACGGGGGCAGAGAATATGATGCTGGGGCTAAAAAAGACAAGCTTTATCACCAACCGGAAGCGGGATATTGACATCACCAACGAAGTGGCAAAAAAATATAATTTTGAGATCGACGCTTCCCGGCGGGTCCGGGATATGAGCGTGGGGATGAAGCAGAAGCTGGAAATTTTAAAGATCCTATACCGGAGTGCAAAGCTCATTATCCTGGATGAGCCTACCGCCGTGCTGACCCCTCAGGAGACAGAGGAGTTATTTGAGCGGCTTTTGGAGCTGAAAAAGCGGGGTATGACCATGATCTTTATTTCCCACAAGCTAAATGAGGTCAAGCGGATCAGCGACCGCATCACGGTTTTGAAGGGCGGCGTCACCAAGGGAACCTATCTGACCAAGGATGTGTCGGAGGAAGATATTTCCAATCTGATGGTAGGCCGTGAAATCTCCTTTGAGTATGACAAGGAGAAGATTGAGCCAGGTGAGGCTGTTTTAAAAGCAGAGGGTTTAAAATATGTAGACAAGTTCAAAATCCCCAAGCTTTCCGGCGTCAGCTTTGAGGTGTGCCGCGGGGAAATCGTAGGGATCGCAGGAGTAGAGGGAAATGGGCAGAGCGAGCTGATTTCTATCATCACGGGAAATATGCGGGCCATTGACGGAAAGGTATTTTTAAATGGAACGGATATTACCCAGGAATCCGTTCCCCATATCCGGGCAGTGGGCATGTCCCATGTGCCGGAGGACCGCATGATCGACGGCTGTGCGCCGGAGATGTCGGTTCAGGAAAACCTTACGGTATCCAATATTGATACCTTTGCCAATCAGTTTGGTATGATCCAGAGCGGAAAGATACGGGAATTTTGCAAAAACCAGATACGGGAGTTCAATGTAAAGACAAAGGACGAGAACCAGGCCATTGGAAGCCTGTCCGGAGGAAATATCCAGAAGGTGATCGTGGCCAGGGAGTTTAAGGCAGGAAGCGACCTTTTGGTGTTAAATCAGCCTACCCGCGGTGTGGATGTTGGGGCGATCTCCTTTATCCACTCCAAGATTCTGGAGATGAGAAGCGACAATAAGGCGATCCTCCTTGTATCGGCTGACTTAAACGAGCTGATCTCTTTAAGCGACCGGATCCTGGTGATGCACAAAGGAAAGATCGTAGGAGCCCTTAATAATTCGCCGAAGGTGACAGAGCAGGAGCTGGGTCTTTATATGCTGGGCCTTAAAAAGCAGGAAGGGTTGGGATAGATCATGGAAAAAACAAACCGCAAAAAATTTGATATTATGGACTATTTCGGCGCGCTGAGGATTGGGGCAGCCCTGCTTTTGTCGCTGCTGATCGTATTTGGGATCATTCTTTTTGTCAGCGATGTGCCGGGGCTTGCCATCCAGAAGCTGATGACCGGTCCCTTGGAGACAAAGAGAAGCTTTTTCAATGTGGTGGTGCGGGCGATCCCATTGGTTTTTACAGGCCTG
>CABQJX010000142.1 GCA_902464595.1 uncultured Lachnoclostridium sp.
AGCTGCCTGCAAACTGCCAGGTAGGGTGGGAGGGGAGGGCGAAGGCGCAGAAATCCTGATCCAGATCCTTTACATAATAATAGGGAAGGATGCCGCAGCACAGCTTGGCCCGTATCATGGAAAGGATGGTATGGTTGTTGCCCGTCTCAAAAAGCACCCTGGGGGTGAAGCCTGCTTCGGCAAAGATGTGGGACAGCAGTGTACTCATGGTAGAACGCTGATCCATCAGCACAAAGGATTCACCGGCAGCCTCTCTCAGATCCATTACCGCATATCCTTCCTTGGGATCCTCGGCTTTTGAGGCAAGAGGATGGCTGGAGGGGATTACCAAAAACAGCTCCTCCCTGTAAATCGGCTCGTATACGTCGTCTGTCCGATCCCGGTCTGTCAGGGTGAGAAAGGCAAGATCCAGATCGCCCATGGCGATCTTTTTTTGAAGTTCCCGTACAATGCCTTCTACCGGCTCAATGACAACATGGGGATATAGCTGGTGAAAAGCCCCGTATACCTTCGTAAACATATTGATCCCGCGGCCGGCTGTAAATCCAACGGAAAGGCGGCCGCATTTTCCTCCGTCCAGATCATGGATCATCTGATAAGTCTCCCTTTTTAACCGGAGCATCTCCCTTGCATTTTTCACATAGATCTCTCCGGCCTGGGTCAGATGCCAGTTGCTGCGGGAACGGTGGAACAACGGCGTTCCCAATTCCTGCTCCAGCTTGATCAGTTGCTGGTTCAGAGCCGACTGGGTTAAGAATAATTTGTTGGCAGCGTGGGTGATGTTATTTTCCTCTGCAATTTTTAAAATATATTCAATCTGTTTGGTATCCATATTTGGCTCCTTCCTCCTGCACGATATTCTTATTATACAGCCCTGTCTGTGCTGCGTCTATCGGAAATAATAAGTTTTTTTAAGAGTAAAAATAAATTTAAGTAATTTGACTAAGAGTTTGAATGGGTGTACCATATAAATAACGGAAAAAGCCAGAACAAAAGAAGGAGAGAAAATCGATGAGCGCACCTGTTATCACAAAAATGGAAGTGTATCCTGTAGCGGGAAAAGACTGTATGGAATTAAATCTGAGCGGAGCCCACTCCCCTTATTTCACAAGAAATGTGGTGGTTCTTTACGCTGACAACGGCGAGATGGGGGTAGGGGAGGTTCCGGGAGGAACAAAGATCACCAACGCCTTAAAGGAATGTATTCCCCTGGTGGAAGGAAGCCGTGTTGCAGAATATAAGAATACTCTGCTAAAGATAAAGGCTTATCTGGATTCCAAAGGCGAGGTAGATGTGCGGGGAAACCAGACCTTTGATCTGCGCACCGGCGTCCATGTGGTGACTGCCATTGAGGCTCCTCTTCTTGACCTGTTGGGAAAATACTTAGAAGTGCCTGTATGCCAGCTTTTAGGAGATGGACAGCAGAGAGACCGGGTGCGGATGCTGGGATATTTATTTTTTGTGGGAGATAGGAAGAAGACGGATCTGGCTTACGATGAGGAGCCGGAGGCAGACTGTGAATGGTATCGGATCCGTCATGAGGAAGCCCTGAGCGCAGACAAGATTGTGGCATTCGCAAGAGCTGCCCATGAAAAATATGGGTTCCAGGATTTCAAATTAAAGGGAGGCGTTCTTCCAGGCAATCAGGAAATGGACGTGATCCGCGCTCTGAAAAAGGAGTTTCCGGATGCCAGGATCGATCTGGATCCCAATGGAGGATGGCTTCTTGAGGAGGCAGTGGAGTATGTAAAAGGGATGCAGGGGATTCTGACTTACTGCGAAGATCCGTGCGGGGCAGAGGGCGTTTACTCTGGCAGGGAGATCATGAGTGAGTTCCGCCGCCGCACGGGTTTCCCTACTGCCACCAATATGATCGCTACCGACTGGAGGGAGGTAGGTCACTCCCTGGAATCCCAGGCCGTTGACATTATCCTGGCAGATCCTCATTTCTGGACCATGAATGGCTCAGTGCGTGTGGCTCAGATGTGCCATGACTTTGGCTATACCTGGGGAAGCCATTCCAATAATCATTTTGACATTTCCTTAGCTATGTTTACCCAGGTGGGGGCTGCTGTACCTGGCCGTTATAATGCTTTGGACACACATTGGATCTGGCAGGAGGGAGTGGAGCGCCTGACAAAAGAGCCTCTTGTGATTGCTGACGGCTGTGTGGAGGTTCCCAAAAAACCAGGACTTGGAATTGAGGCCGATATGGATCAGATCCGAAAAGCCCATCAGCTGTATTTGGATCACTGTCTGGGCGGAAGAGATGATTCCATTGCTATGCAGTACCTGATCCCTGGTTGGAAATTCGATCCAAAAAAGCCCTGCCTGGTGCGGTAGGAACAAAAACAAATAAATAGAAGAAACAGAAAATGCCGGACAGAGTCAGGGAGATCCTGATGACAGGTCCGGCGTTTTCTTTATGGCAAGGCTATTGACATGGGTATCGTATTAAAATATAATCAAGGATAGACTGTTTTGACTTACCAACCGTGAAAAGGCACACCTCACGGCTGACATAGTTCCAGGAGAAAGTTACAGGAGAAAGAGGTTGTTATGTTTCGCTTCATTACAATGATACTCAGTTTTGCCGCTGCCTTCTGCCTTACGGCGGTTACTGCCTTTGCAAAGCCGGATTGGCCTACAGACACAGGCGTCCAGTCCGAGTCCGGCATCGTTATGGATATGGATTCCGGGGCTGTTCTCTTTGCCCAGGGGATCCACCAGGAGCAGATCCCGGCCAGTATTACAAAGCTTTTGACTGCCCTGGTTGTGATTGAAAACACGGAGGATCTGGAGGAGCCGGTTACCTTTTCCTATGATGCAGTATATAATGTAGAGTCTGGGGCAGGCAATAAGTTTAACCTGGAAGAAGGGGATGTGCTGACTGTGCGTGAATGCCTCTATGCCATGCTGCTCCAATCCTCCAACCAGTCTGCCAATGCCCTGGCAGAGCATGTGGGAGGGAGTAGGGCCGGTTTTGCGGATATGATGAACCAGCGCATCGCAGAGCTTGGGTGTACAGAAAGCCATTTTGCCAACCCTTCCGGCCTGAACGATGATACCCAGCGTGTCACCGCCTATGACATGGCCCTAATCTCCAGAGCTTGTTTCCAGAATGAGACCCTTTTGGAGATTGCTTCTACTAAAAGTTATAAGCTGCCTCCCACAAAAAATAATCCCAATGGAAGGACATGCTCCATGGAGCACAAGATGCTGTTGGAGGATGATCCCAATTATGATCCGGATGCGATAGCAGGAAAGACGGGATGGACTTCCCAGGCCGGTCAGACTCTGGTGACCTATGCAGCCAGAGACGGGCGCAGACAGGTGGCTGTCACTTTAAAAAGCACACAAAAAACCCATTATTCTGATACACGCACCATTCTTGATTTTGGGTTTGTCCGTTTTAAAAATGTAAATGTGGCGGACAGTGAGATTGATTATGTTACAGGGGAAAATCCGGTTGAGATCAACGGCGTCTCCTATCAGCCTTCAGAGCTGTCCATCGATCCGGCGGCCGTGATCACCCTTCCTGGAGATGCCCAGTTTACGGATGCGGAAAAAAAACTGGTGACGGAGATGCCAAAGGATCATCCTAAGGGAGCAGTGGCCCTTCTGTCCTATACATACAATGAAAGAAAGATTGGGGACGCATGGCTTTTCGGTCCGGTAACAGAGGAGGAAGATTCCCAGGCCTCTGCCGATCCCATGGCCTCTCAGCCAGCCACATCTTCCCAGCCAGACAGCCCGTCAGGGGGAAAGCCCTCCGGCGGAAAGATCGGGCTTCCCCTGCTCCTTTTTTTTGGAGGGATTCTCCTCCTTTTTGCAGCGGGAGGCAGCACTGCCGTTTTTGTCGTTCGCAGACGCAGGAAGGCAGAAGCGGAACGAAAGAGGATCTGGCAGGAGAAACGACGCCAGCGTTTAGCAGAGATCGGCTGCAGCCAAGAGGAATTTAACCATCTGTTGGAGGAACGCAGACGAAGGCGGGATGAGGACTTGTAGTATGGCTTATTTTCCGTTTTTTATCGAAATAGAAGAAAAAAACTGGCTTTTAGCTGGGGCAGGAAGTGTGGCCCTGCGCAAAGCAAGAGCGCTTTTAAGCTGCCAAGCCAGGGTGACAGTTGTTGCTCCAAAGATAGATGAGGGGTTTTTCCTTCTGAGGCAGGAGAATGAGGAAAATCTTTTGCTGCTTCCGAGAGGCTTTCAGGATTCCGATCTGGAGAAGATGGATTTTGTCATCGCTGCAACCGCGGACCGCCGCATCAATGAGCGGATTGCAAAACAATGCAGGGAAAGAAATATACCTGTTAATGTAGCGGATCAGAGGGAGGAATGTTCCTTTCTGTTTCCCTCTCTGATCCAGAGGGGGCCGGTGACGGTGGGAATTTCCACTGGGGGGAACAGCCCCCTCCTATCCCATTTGATCCGGGAGCAGGTTAGCAGCATCCTTCCGGAGCAGCTGGGGGAGATCGTCCAACAGTTAGGAACCCTTCGGGACGGAGTGAAATCCCGATTCCCCCAGGAGCCTGACTGCCGCAGGAGAGTGTTTGACATTCTGGCACAGACCGCATTGGCGAAAGGAAGACCTTTGACCACACAGGAAATACAGACAGCCCTTGACCATACAGAAACCGATGGTTTGTTATCAGCACGATAGGGCAGTCCGATCATTCAAACAGAAAGATGGAATAATATGAACAATAGAAGCGATCAGATCATTCGGATCGGAACCAGGAAAAGTGCCCTGGCCTTGAGGCAGACGGAACTCATAGCAGCTGAGCTCCAAAGAGCCTGGCCGGGGCTTTCCGTTGAATTGGTCACAAAAGATACCCTGGGGGATCAGATATTGGATCGCCCTCTTGTGGATTTTGGAGGAAAGGGTGTATTTATATCAGAATTTGAACAGGCCCTTCTAGAGGGGACGATGGATCTGGCTGTCCACAGCGCAAAGGATCTGCCTATGGAGCTGTCCCCCGGCCTTTCGATTGCTGCGGTATCCCACAGGGAGGATCCCAGGGATGTGCTGGTATATTGCGAAAAGAAGCATATTTCGGGCTTTCCGGTCCGGGTGGGAACCTCCAGCCCCAGAAGACAGCTGCAGGCCGCCCTTCTTCAGGAGAGGCTGTGGCCGGGCTCCCGGGGGCTCGTCTGTATCCCGCTGCGGGGGAACGTCCAGACACGGCTGCGAAAACTGAAAGAGGGGGAGTGTGATGTGATCATTCTGGCAGCAGCAGGTTTAAAACGTTTGGGGATTTTGGAGGAGGGAAATGGCTTCTCATATGAATTTCTCCCCCCGGATCTGTTTATCCCTGCCGGGGGCCAGGGGATTTTGGCCGTGGAGGCAAAGATAGGATCTCATGCCTGGAGGCTGGCAAAGGCCCTGGATCACAGGGAGAGCCGTCTTTGCTTTGAGACAGAGCGTCTCGTCCTCCAGGGGCTTCATGCAGGCTGCCATGAGCCGGTAGGTGTCCACTGCTTTTCAGAAGGCGGCTCCCTTTTTCTCCGCGCAGTGAACAGCCGGGAAAACCGGATCAGGCAGATTTGTAAAAAAGGAAATATTTCCTTTGAGGAAGGCAGACGTATGGCCCGGGAAGCATGGAATGAATTAACATAAATTGAACCCAGGGATATGGGGCCGGGATACATGCAAAACCGCAGTATAAAAAGAAAGGAACGTGTCATGGAGCGAAAGAAAGCAGGAATGGTATATCTGATTGGAGCAGGGCCTGGAAACCCGGAGCTGATGACGCTGAAGGGAAGACGGATTATAAGCTCCTGCGATGCCATCGTGTATGATCATCTGGCTTCCAGAGAATGCCTGAGCTGGGCATCAAAGGATTGCCGCCTCATTTATGTGGGGAAAAAGTGCGGCTGCCATTCTATGAAACAGGAGGACATCAATGCATGTCTGGTAGATTTGGCTCTGGCCGGCCTGACTGTTGTACGGCTCAAGGGAGGGGATCCCTTTGTGTTTGGAAGAGGCGGTGAAGAGATTTTGGCCTTACAGGAGCATGCCATTCCCTTCGAGGCCGTACCGGGGGTCACCTCAGCAGTGGCAGTCCCGGAATGGGCAGGAATCCCGGTCACCCACCGGGGTCTGAGCCGCAGCTTTCATGTGATCACAGGACATATGGGGGAGAAGGGAGAGACTCTGCCTGAGGATATACGCAGATGGGCTTCCCTTCCGGGAACCTTTGTTTTTCTCATGGGAAGATCCCATTTGGGTTCCATTGCCAGGGAACTGATGGAAGGCGGGATGTCCCCCCAGACTCCGGCAGCTGTCATTGAGCAGGGAACTCTTCCTGGACAGCGAACCGTACGAGGGCCTTTGGAATCCATTGAAAAGCTGGCCAAGGAAGAAAGGATCGGAACTCCC
>CABQJX010000143.1 GCA_902464595.1 uncultured Lachnoclostridium sp.
AGCTTCGCCCAGTTCCTTTTCCATGCGGTCTAAGATACCGTCGATCATGTCCACATTTCCGTAAATGATGCCGGCTCTCATACAGTCGATGGTGTTTTTGCCAATGACCTGATCCGGCACTTCCAGGCTGATATAGGGAAGCTGGGCCGTCTTGCTGCTGAGAGAGTTTAAGGAGACCTTCAGGCCGGGGAGGATCACTCCGCCAATGTAATTTCCCTTTTTATCCACGGTGCACAGGGTGGTTGCAGTTCCCATGTCGATGACTACCAGAGGGAGGGGATATTCATGGCTGGCCGCCACTGCGTCTACGATCTGGTCGCTTCCCACGGTTTTGGGATTATCCATTAAAATATTCATGCCGGTTTTCATGCCGGATCCCACCAAAAGAGGCCGCTTTCCTGTAATCTTTTCCACAGCGTTTAAAACCGTGGTGTTCAGAGGCGGAACCACAGAGGAGAGGATGGATCCCTCAATGCAGGAAATATCGATCCCATGCATCTCCAGGATGTTTTTAAAGCTGATGGCATACTCCGTGTCTGTGCGGTTCTGATCTGTGGTGACGCGCTCAATAAAATATGTTTTCGTCTCGTCGATGCCGCCGATGACGGTGTTGGTATTGCCCATGTCGATGGCTAAAATCATTGGAACTCCTTTCCATCAAATTCAATGTGTGTTATTATGGTACTGAGATGTTGGGGTCAAACGTTTTTTGACCCCTATGATACCGGATTGCTCCGCACGATGTGCTTCTGCAATCCTCAAAACACCTCAAATCTGCTCATTTTTCCATGAAAAATGGCTGCTTTTCGGTGTTTTGGCGGGTCTCAAGCTCAAATATCCTCCTGCAAGCAGGCTTGCGTCGGATAGATTGACCTTTTGACCCTGGTATCGTATTGAAATTGTAGCACAGAACATTTATAAACTCAAATAGATTCGGAGGAATTGCATGTTAAAAGGAAAGACGATCCTGTTGGGCGTAACAGGGAGTATAGCGGCTTACAAGACAGCCAGCCTTGCCAGTATGCTGGTAAAAACAGGGGCCAGTGTCCATGTGCTGATGACGGCCAACGCTTTAAATTTTATCAATCCCATTACCTTTGAAACCCTTACCGGGCACAAATGCCTGGTAGATACCTTTGACCGGAATTTTGAGTTCAGTGTAGAGCATGTGTCCTTAGCCAAACAGGCGGATCTGGTGATGATCGCCCCGGCTTCCGCCAATGTGATCGGCAAGCTGGCTCACGGCATCGCAGATGATATGCTGACTACCACGGTTATGGCCTGCACGTGCAAAAAGATACTGGCTCCGGCCATGAATACACGCATGTATGAAAATCCCATTGTCCAGGATAATATGAAGATATGCCGCCATTATGGAATGGAAGTCATCACCCCGGCCAGTGGGTATCTGGCCTGCGGCGATACGGGGGCAGGGAAGATGCCGGAGCCGGAGACCTTATTCCAGTATATCCTGCGGGAAGCAGCCTACCCTAAGGATCTGGCTGGGAGGAAGATCTTAGTGACCGCAGGCCCTACCAGGGAGGCTATTGACCCAGTGCGCTACATTACCAACCGTTCCACAGGGAAAATGGGATACGCCATTGCCAGGGCAGCGGCATACAGAGGGGCAGATGTGACCTTAGTCAGCGGCCCTGTGTCATGTAAGGAACCGCTTTTTGTGAAAATGGTCCATGTGGAGAGCGCTGAGGAAATGTTTGAGGCGGTTGCAGGCCGCTGGGAAGAACAGGACGTGATCATCAAGGCAGCGGCAGTGGCTGATTACCGTCCGGAAACGGTAGGAACGGAGAAAATCAAGAAAAAAGAGGGAGATATGTCCATATCACTTGCCAGGACCCAGGATATTTTAGGGTGGCTTGGAAGCCACAGGCGAGAAGGCCAGTTTCTCTGCGGCTTCTCGATGGAAACCCAGGATATGCTGGAAAATTCTAGGGCCAAGCTGGAGCGCAAGCATGTGGATCTCATTGTGGCCAACAATCTGAAGGTGGAGGGAGCAGGATTTGGAACGGATACCAACGTGGTAACATTTATCACGAAGGACGGGATCCGGGAGCTTCCTAAGATGAGCAAGGATGAGGTGGCAGACTGTCTGCTGACGGAGATCGCGGGGAAACTAAGCATTCAAACCCCTTGACTTTGAAAGGCAGGCATAATAAAATTGTTCCGGAAACAGAAATGGATATTTTTATAAAAACGGAGGAAAAATAACTTGTCACAGACAGATACTCAGATGACAGAAGAAATAAAGAAGCGGAGGACATTTGCCATCATATCCCACCCGGATGCCGGTAAAACGACTCTGACAGAGAAGTTCCTGCTGTACGGCGGCGCTATCAATCTGGCGGGAACGGTTAAGGGGCGCAAGGCCTCCAAGCATGCAGTGTCCGACTGGATGGAGATCGAGAAGGAGAGAGGAATTTCTGTTACCTCCTCTGCCATGCAGTTTAATTACGAGGGATTCTGCATCAATATCCTGGACACGCCAGGCCACCAGGACTTCTCAGAGGATACCTACCGTACCCTTATGGCAGCGGATTCCGCTGTCATGGTGATCGACGGATCCAAGGGTGTGGAGGCTCAGACCATCAAGCTGTTTAAGGTCTGCGTCATGCGCCATATCCCTATTTTTACATTTATCAATAAGTTTGACCGCGAGTCAAGGGATCCTTACGAGCTTTTGGACGAGATCGAGGAGGTTTTGGGAATCCGTACCTGTCCGGTAAACTGGCCTATCGGCTGCGGAAAGAATTTTAAGGGTGTGTACGACCGTTTTACAAAGAAGATCACTACCTTTACCGCCGCTATGGGAGGAGCCAAGGAGGTAGCCAGCCAGGAGTTTGATGCTTGTGACGAGCAGGTGAAGGAGGCCATCGGGCCGATCTATTACAGCCAGCTCCAGGATGACATTGAGCTTTTGGATGGAGCCAGCGACGAGCTGGATATGGAGCGTGTGGCCATCGGGGATCTGTCCCCGGTATTTTTCGGATCCGCTTTGACAAACTTTGGTGTGGAGACCTTTTTGGAGCATTTCTTAAAGATGACAAGCTCCCCCCTTCCAAGAAAGACGCTGGATGGACAGATCGATCCCTTCCGTCCGGATTTCTCTGCCTTTGTCTTTAAGATCCAGGCAAATATGAACAAAGCTCACCGTGACCGTATCGCCTTCATGCGCATCTGCTCCGGTAAGTTTGAGGCGGGAATGGAGGTCAACCATGTCCAGGGAGGCAAGAAGATCCGCCTGACCCAGCCCCAGCAGCTTATGGCCCAGGACCGCAAGATCGTGGAGGAGGCTTACGCCGGGGATATTATCGGCGTATTTGATCCCGGTATCTTCTCCATTGGAGATACCCTGTGTTCCTCCAATGAAAAATTCCAGTTTGAGGGAATCCCTACCTTCGCGCCGGAGCATTTTGCCAGAGTGCGCCAGGTGGATACCATGAAGCGCAAGCAGTTTATCAAGGGCGTAAACCAGATTGCCCAGGAGGGTGCGATCCAGATCTTCCAGGAGTTCAACTCCGGCATGGAGGAGATCATTGTAGGCGTAGTGGGTGTTCTGCAGTTTGAGGTTTTAACCTACCGCCTGAGAAACGAGTACAATGTGGAGGTCATTCTGGAGAAGCTTCCATTTGAACATATCCGCTGGGTGGAAAACCCCACGGAAGTGGATGTGGCCCGGATCCAAGG
Source organism: uncultured Lachnoclostridium sp. (assembly GCA_902464595.1). Taxonomy (GTDB): domain Bacteria; phylum Bacillota; class Clostridia; order Lachnospirales; family Lachnospiraceae; genus Enterocloster. Next base: position 3,703 of record CABQJX010000143.1, read on the forward strand.
TACATCCGATATGAAGCGGATCAAGGATTTAAAGGAGAATCCGCTCCTTTTGTTCATCAACAGCTGGAGTGTGGGAATGGTTCTGGAGCGCAATCCGGGGCTGAAATTGTCCGAGTTTGGAAAAGCATAGAAGGAGGTATCATGTGATGAGCAAGATTGATGAAGTGCGCGCTGCCATGGTGGCTGCCATGAAGGCAAAGGATAAGGCAAGAAAGGATTCCCTTTCCATGCTTTTGTCCGCATTGAAAAATGCAGAGATCAACAAGAGAGAGCCGCTGACGGAGGAGGAAGAAAACGCAGTGGTGAAAAAGGAGATCAAGCAGACACAGGAAACCTATGAGCTGGCCCCTGCTGACCGTGAGGATATTAAGAAGGAGGCAGCCGACCGCCTGGCGGTTTATAAGGAATTTGCCCCGGAGGATATGAGCGTGGAGCAGATCCGGCAGGTGATCGCATCCGTTCTCTCTGAGCTGGGGCTTGAGAATCCATCGCCTAAGGATAAGGGTGCTGTCATGAAGATCCTGATGCCCCGGGTCAAGGGAAAGGCGGACGGAAAAGTGGTAAATGAGACGCTGGCGTCCTTTCTCCATTAGGAACAGGAGGTAGAACGGAATGAAATACAGAGAAGAAATTGAGAGATATATGGATTCCCACAAAGAGGAAATGATTGAGGACATCTGTACCCTGTGCCGCATCAACAGCGAAAAGATGCCATACGAGGAAGGAAAACCGTTTGGCGACGGCCCGTTTCAGGCATTGCAGTCTGCCCTTTCCATGGCAGAGAGATACGGATTTTCTGTAAACAATTATGATAATTATGTGGGAACTGCGGATCTCAACCAGGGGGAGAAACAGTTAGACATCCTGGCTCACCTGGACGTTGTGCCCGCCGGCGAGGGCTGGATGGTCACAGAACCCTTTGAGCCAGTAGTAAAGGAAGGAAGGCTTTACGGCCGCGGCACAGCGGACGATAAGGGGCCGGCTGTAGCTGCCCTTTACGCCATGAGAGCCATCAAAGAGCTGGGGATCCCTGTAAAGAAGAACGTGCGGCTCATCCTGGGGACAGATGAGGAATGCGGAAGCTCCGATATTGCCCATTATTACAGCAGGGAGGAGGAGGCTCCCATGACCTTTTCCCCGGATGCGGAGTTCCCTGTGATCAACATTGAAAAGGGACGGCTGGAAGGCCATTTCCACGCCTCCTATGCTCCTTCCTCCGATCTCCCGCGTCTTATAAGCCTGGAGGCAGGGATCAAGGCAAATGTAGTTCCGGGAAAGGCAAAAGCGGTTATTGAAGGGATAGAGATGGCAGCTCTGGAGGCGGCAGCAAAACAGATGGACAGCCAGACTGGTGTATCCTTCTCCTTAGAGGGACAGTTTCCCAAGATCACTGTGACTGCCCAGGGACAGGGAGCTCACGCTTCCACGCCTCAGGAGGGGAAAAATGCCCTTACAGCTCTGTTATCTTATATCGTATCCCTTCCCCTTGCCCCCTGCGGCCAGTTAGATGCCCTAAAGAGCCTTACAGAGCTGTTCCCCCACGGGGATACCTGCGGAAAGGCAGCTGGGATTTGTATGGAGGATGAGCTGTCAGGAGCGCTTACCCTGGCATTCAGTATGCTTCAGGCAGGCTCTGAGGGCCTGGAGGGTGTGTTCGACAGCCGCTGTCCTATCTGTGCCAATGAGGACAACGTGTTAAAGGCAGTGGCAAAGAATATGGAACAAAAAGGTATTACTTTGGATACAGATACTATGGTTCCGCCCCATCATGTGGATGGAGATTCCTATTTTGTAAAGACTCTTCTTTCTGTTTACGAAGGGTATTCCGGATTAAAGGGAAGCTGCCAGTCTACCGGAGGAGGCACTTATGTCCACAGCTTAAAGAACGGCGTTGCCTTTGGCGCATGCCTGCCGGGAACCGATCCCCATATGCACGGCGCAGACGAGTTTGCCGTGGTGGAGGAGTTGGTGCTCAGCGCCAAGATCTTCGCCCAGGTGATCGCAGAACTGTGCATGGAGTAAAAAAAGCTTGACAAATGCAGGGATGTGAGGTATTTTCTTAATTAAAGATGGAATAGGAATCCCTTTTTAGGAGGAACTTATGACTCAGTTTCAGGCCATGCAGATGCATATGGATATGATGAACAGCATGTACATGATGATGTGCTGTGTATCCGCATGGGCAAAAAACTGAATGTAAGTTTATTGTATGGATTGTGATTGACCGGAGGAGATTCCATTTAAGAGGGATAAGATAAAAAGCCGCAAGTCCGTGCAGGGACCTGCGGCTTTTATGATTTCGCCGTGCATGTTGTTGGATTTGCCCGCGCGGGGGAACCGGCCAAAGAAAGGAATGGAGATATGGAAGAAAAAAAGGAAAGTCCCATCATCCAGCTGGTAGGGCTGGGGAAGCAGTTTGAAACCATGAACGGCCCGGTGACCGCTCTCCAGGATATTAATCTGGAGATCTGCCAGGGAGAGGTATT
>CABQJX010000144.1 GCA_902464595.1 uncultured Lachnoclostridium sp.
CCTCTCCCGTTCCGTAAAGCTCTGCCGCCTCCGCGATGACCCTTGCCTCCTGGGCAGTCACCTTTCCGTTGCGGGTGATGACCCGCCCGTTGAACCGGTCAGGAGTCCTTTTATCCCTCAGAAATCCCAAAGCCTTTACCCTGGTCTCCTCCTCCTTTGAAACGGCTGCTTCCTGCCTTGGAACACGGACTTCATTGACAAACTGGGCGCCTTCCAGAACCACTGTATTTTCATATCCAAAGAAGCGCAGACGGTTCTGGAGGAAATAGCCTCTCTTTCCCTTGGCACATACTAGCAGAAGCTTATCCTTCCTGTCAAGACCCTCGATTTCACCGTCAACCGCTGAGAGATCCACAAAAACAGCGCCTGGGATGGAGGGTGACGGCCCTACGTCGATCACCTTATACCCCTCTGCCTTGCCAGCCGCATACTCCGCCGGGGTCATGCTCACTAAGCTTCCCTCTAACTTATTTAACAGCACATAAACAGCCTGGACAAAGGGATGGATGGCTGTGGAAAATGGAGGCGCATAGGCAAAATCTCCATTCTCAAAATCCTCCAGCACCGCTCCCATATTGATTCCCATAACGCCAATATCCACCATCTTATCTACCGCTCCCGGGCCCATAACCTGAACTCCGAGAAGCTTATGGGAAATCTTGTCTGCTAAAAGCTTTGTAATAAAAAATCCTGCATCCGGATAATAATGGGCCTTATCATCGGTGGGCACTACCACGGTCTCCACGTCATATCCCGCATCCACGGCCTGCTTTTGTGTAAGCCCAGTACGCCCCACATTCAGCCTGGGAAGCTTCACAACCCCCGTTCCAAGGACGCCGGGATACCGCTTTTCTCCTCCGGTCAGGGCCTGAGCCAGTGTCCTTGCTTCCATATTAGCGGAAGATCCCATAGGCGACCACTGCCTCTTTCCTGTAAGACGGTTCGTAACCATAGCGCAGTCACCCGCCGCATACACATGATCCAGATTGGTCTTCATGTGGTCATCTACCACAATGGTTCCCTTGACCATCTTAAGGCCGCTTCCCTCCAAAAATCCCGTATTGGGACGGATCCCCGCTGCCATGATAAGCAGTTCACAGGAAAGAAGGCCGGCCGAGGTTCTGACCGCAGATACGGCTCCATCTCCCAGAACCTCCTGTGCCATGGTTCCTGTCAGAACACGTATCCCCTCGTTCAGCAGATGGCGTTTGACATAAGAAGCCATCTCAGGATCCAGTATATTGGGAAGAACCTGGGCAGTTGCCTCAATAACCGTTGTCTGAACCCCCTTTTCCCTCAGGTTGTCCGCTGCCTCCAGGCCAATAAATCCGCCTCCGATCACCACCGCCTTCTTTACACCTCGTTTTTCTATGTAGCCCCGGATCGCCTGGGCATCGTCCGGCGTGCGCATAGTGAATACACCCTGGTACTCTGCTCCAGGGATGGGCAGCTTAGCAGCGGAAGCTCCCACTGCCAGGATCAGCTCGTCATAACAGCAGATCTCCTCCTGTCCCGTGCGAAGATCCCTTACCTTCACTTCCTTTTTTGCTGCATTGAGGGCAATAGCCTCTGCTTCTGTCCGCACCTTCACGCCTGTAAGCCCGGCATATTTCTCAGGTGTGTTGACAATCAGCTCTCCTCTTGTCCCGATCAGTCCTCCCACATAATAAGGCAGACCGCAGCCCGCATAGGAAATCTCCTGATCCCTGGTAATAACCTCCACCTCCAGGCTCCTGTCCTGGCGTTTTAACTTTGCCGCCGCCTTTGTTCCGGCTGCCACTCCTCCGATTACTAGTACCTTCATATGATCTCTCCTTTTCTCCAGAATGCGTTCTAGCTTTTCAGCCATTCCATATGAGCCCGTATATTCTGCTCATAGCCGTTGTCAGAAGGCTCATAAAACACGGTTCCTTCCATACCGTCAGGCAGATACTGCTGCCTGACATAATGCTTCGGGAAATCATGGGCGTACTGGTAGCCTTCCCCATGCCCCAGCTTCTGTGCCCCCCCATAATGCCTGTCCTGAAGATGGACTGGAACCGGCATTGCGCGCTTTGTCCGTACCGTCTCCATAGCCCGGTCTATGGCCACACAGGCGGCATTGCTCTTAGGGGCTGTGGCCACATAGGTCACAGCCTGGGACAGGATAATGGAAGCTTCAGGAAGGCCGATCCTCTCCGCCGCCTGAGCTGCGCTCACAGCCACTGTCAGCGCCTGGGGGTCTGCATTGCCCACATCCTCGGATGCACAGATCATGATCCTTCTGGCAATAAATTTAATATCCTCCCCGGCATAGATCATCCTGGCCAGATAGTACACCGCCGCATCAGGATCGGACCCCCGCATGCTCTTGATAAAGGCAGACACGGTGTCATAATGGTTGTCCCCATTTTTATCGTACCGCACCGCCCGCTTTTGGATACACTCCTGAGCCACGGCCAGGTTGAGATGGATCCTTCCGTCCTCTCCCTTGGGAGTAGTCAGGATCCCCAGCTCCACTGCATTTAAGGCCGCCCTGGCATCCCCGTTGGCTGCATCCGCCAAAAAATCAGCGGCCTCCTCCTCCAGCACTGCATGGTAGACCCCCATTCCCCGTTCCTGATCATAGACAGCCCGGCGGAGAAGCTCCTTAATATCCCCATTTTCCAGGGGCTTCAGCTCAAAAATCCTGGATCTTGAGAGAAGGGCCCCATTCACTTCAAAATAAGGATTTTCGGTAGTAGCCCCAATGAGGATCAGGGTTCCATCCTCCACAAAAGGGAGGAGATAGTCCTGCTGTCCTTTGTTAAAACGATGGATCTCGTCCACAAAGAGGATGGTTTTCTTCCCATACATTCCCAAATTATCCTTGGCTGCCTTTACCACATCCTCCATGTCCTTTTTGCCGGCCACCGTGGCATTGATCTGTCTGAAATCTGCGCGGGTGGTGTTGGCTATCACCTTGGCGAGGGTAGTCTTCCCTGTTCCCGGCGGGCCGTAAAAAATAATGGATCCCAGCTGGTCTGCCTGGATCGCCCGGTACAAAAGCTTATCCTTACCTACGATATGCTGCTGCCCCACCACCTCGTCCAATGTTCTCGGCCGGAGTCTGGAGGCCAGAGGAGACTCCTGTTCCATATCCTTTTCTCTCATATAATCAAACAGATCCATTTGTTATCTCTCTCCTTGTCAGCAAAACATCAGTCGATCAAAAGCTCATCTACTGTAACAAAAGTATATCCCTTAGCTGTGAGGGTGTCAACAATTTCAAGGGCGGCTTCCACGGAAGAAGGAAAAATATCATGAAGAAGGATAATGTCCCCATCCTCCGTCTCCTTCACAACACGGCGGACGATCTTTTCTTTGTTTCTTAACTTCCAGTCCAGGGAATCCACGGACCAAAGCACCGGCGTAAGACCCACCTCATTTTCCAGCTCCTCATTCCATGCTCCGTAAGGAGGACGGATATAAAGGGGCCGGTCTCCTGTGATCTCCTCGATCAGTCTGTTTGTTTTTTCCACCCCCCGGCATACTGCCTCCCCGGTCTCCTTTGTCAGCTGTCTGTGGCTGTAGCTGTGATTTCCGATCAAATGCCCTTCTTTTTCCATCCGCTCTACCAGCGCCTCATTCCCTTCAATATTCTGTCCCATAAGAAAAAAGGTAGCGCGCACCCCCCGCTCCTTCAAGCCGTCTAACAGTTTTTCAGTACAGGTTTTATGAGGGCCGTCGTCAAAAGTCAAAGCCACATATCCCTCCTCCTTAACCAGCTGATCTTCTCTGACCGAAGCTTTCAATCCTTCTCTTTTCCATTCCATCGTTTCTGCTGTCTGAAAAAACAGTCCGCCTAAAAGGAGAAGATCGGCCGCACAGACAGCCGCCAGCACTTTCTTCTTCCGCCTCAGATCCATGTCCCATCTCCCAACCCTTCCATATTTCCATATCTGTTTTTCTGATCCAATGATACCAGCATATGCAGGAAATAGGCGAAGCTATGACTGACCCATAAATGAAAAACAGACGGCAGCGCCCTTTAAAGGCTTCTGCCGTCTGAATTTTATACGCCCGGACCCCCAGAGCTGTTTTTGCCCTGAGTCTCACCTGGCGCTTCTGTAGATACGCCATGAGAAGGATCGGAAGTCGTAGAGGGGCCGCTATGGTTTGGCTGGGCCAATTCCTGGCTTTGTCCTGCCTGGCCATTGCCGCTGGCCTGCCCATTGTCCTCGCCTGCATTGCCCTGAGGCTGTACTGGGAGCTCCGCCTGGCCCTGTGGGGATGCCCCTGCCTCTGTCTGGCCTGCGCTGTCCTGGATCTGCGACAGGACGCCGTTTCCATCTGCCTGATACCGGACACCGTCAATATTCACTTCTGTGTCGGCCGCCATCTGACCTGTAGATGGATCCAGGTAATAGGAAAATCCATTCACCTGGACCATACCCACAGCCATCGCTCCGGAGCCCTCAAAATAATACCACGCCCCGTCCATCTGACGCCAGCCTGTGGCCATAGCCCCGCTTCCCTTCAGATAATACTTCCGGCCGCCTTCCTCTATCCATCCGGTCTGCATGATCCCCTCGCCGTTACTGTAATACCAGGTTCCATTGTCGTTGATCCAGCCCGTAGAAAGAGCGCCGGAAGGGCTTAAATAGTACCATTTCCCATTCTGGCTCGTCCAGCCCACAGCCATGGCTCCATTGTCGTTTAAGAAATATCGCCTGCCGCCTTCCTCCAGCCATCCGGTCTGCATAACGCCTTCTTTGCTGCTGTAATACCAGGTTCCATTGTCATTGATCCAACCGGAAGCCACAGCTCCTGAACTGCCCAGATAGTACCATTTTCCTCCATCGGATTTCCACCCAGTCGCCATCTTTCCAGTATTCTCATCCAGATAATAGGATTGTCCGGACAGAGTGATCCATCCCCTGGAAGCAAGACCGTTTCCGTCCATATAATACCAGCTTCCCTCATCCTGGATCCATGCATTCTTCTGCTTCACATAATTCTGGTAATAGTAGGTGCTGCCCCCTATGGTCCGCCAGGTATTGGCCGGGATCACTGAGGTAAAATCCTTAAACTGGAAATCAATATCCACATTTCCGTTGATCCCGTTGACAGCCCCTGTGCTGCTGGCCTGCCACATCACCGGATTGGGATAAGCGGGCCGGTTGGAATACCTGGCCACCCACACAGGGTAATCCATCTTACTCATATCCAGCTTATTTGCCAGCCAGTTGTCGTTGGCATAGATGATCGGATAATAGCCTGCATCCGAAATCCGCCTGCAGAAAGCATTGGCGATCGCTGCCAGCTCGTCCTTTGACAGGCTTCCCTGGGTGGAATCCTCCATATCAAAGGCAACTGGATAGGACACCGGATAATCGTGGATCAGATCCAAAACAAAATCTGCCTCCTGAACCGCCATTTCCGGAGTCATAGCCAATGAATAAATATACACTCCTACCTTCACACCAGCAGCGCTGGCCTGCTGGATATTCCGATGGAAATACGGATCCACTGCCCCCTTGGAACGGGTTCCCAGCATAACGAAAGAAACATCGTCCGCCGCCACCTGGTTCCTCCCTGCCAGCGGGACACATCGATGCCGCGAAACAGCACGCGATCGATGGCTGAACCGTCCGGCATCTGATATACGCCGTTTACCTTTTTCCAGGCATTGGGATTCTCCTGGCTTCTCTGAGAAGCTGCCCCATTCTGATTCCCAGCAGAGTTCCCGGAATTTCCAGAATTTCCCGGCCCCCCTGAGGAAACCTGGGAGGTCACTGTATTTCCCGGATCACCAGGCCCTGCGGCCAGAGCGGTAAAAGACGGGAGCCATGTCCCTGCACTGATGAAGCCTGCCAAAGCCATGGCCTGGCAGCGCCTTATGATCTGCTGTTTTTTTATCTTATTCTTCATTTCCCTTGTCTCCTATCAGCCGGGACCATCGGTCCGTCCTGGCTCTAAGCCGCCGGAACTAGAGGAATTGCTGGAGGAGTTTCCGCTGCCGGAGCCTCCGGGACCTCCGCTGCTGTTTCCAGATCCCCCACT
>CABQJX010000145.1 GCA_902464595.1 uncultured Lachnoclostridium sp.
GGCACCCCTCCCGTCAGATACCTACCCTGTGTAGTCCCTTGTAAACTGTACTTTAATATCCTTTAAAACTTCTGTGTCCGCGCCAAATACCTTAGACAGGTTTTCTACTGTAACCATCTGTATTTTCCCCTTAACTGCATATCTCTGACTTAACTTGAGTTCCTTAGTGGGTTGCTGTCAGCCACTCATCGCTAATGAGCTGGGATAAGTCTTCATAGAACCATTTGGTAATGATCTCAGAGAGAGTTCCATCCTCCTTCATTTCCTTCAGGACCACATTGACCTCATCGCGGAGCTCTGCCCCTTCTTGTGTATCGGCAAACCACCAGCCAACATTGTTTCCAAACAGCTTTTCGTCCAGCATACGAAATTCCAGATTCTGAGCTTTCTGTGCTTTTTCAATATTGGTAACTGTATTGGCGTAGCAGTCGATCCTCCCCAGTGCACAATCCTGGAAGCCTGCATTAGAATCCTCATATGTTACGATCTCCCAATCATACTCAGGAGCCATTCCCTCCACCGTTGTCTGAGCAGCCTGTCCTGCGGTCACGCCGATGGTGCAGCCCCTCAGATCCTCAAGAGTCTTATATTCGCTGTTCGGCTGAACAATGATCACCTGCGCATCTGCATAAATTGGGTCAGAAGCAATATAGGTTTTCAGCCGGGCTTCTGTAATAGCAAAACAGTTCGCTGCCACATCCACACGGCCTGTATTCAATTCCCCAAAAAGGGAAGCCATATCTGCAACCTGCTTCATTTCGATGGTCCAGCCTGTGCGGGCTTCCACCTCTGCCCAGAGATCTGCTTCCGCTCCCGTCCATGTTCCCTGATCGTCCACTTTGGAATAGGGTTCTCCTGTACCGGCAGTCCCTACGATCACGGTTCTTGCCTCTGTTTCTGATCCAGCTGTTTCTGAGCCTGCTTTTGCTGCCTCTGCTTTTTCTGTCTCTGCTTTTTCTGCCTCTGCTCCAGAAACTGCTTTCTCCCCTTCTTCCTGACTCTCTTTAGCGGCCTCTGCTGTTCCTGCTGAAGATGCTGCCTCATTTCCGTTTCCTGAACATCCGGCAACGGAGACAACAGCCATGGCTGCAGCCATCATAAGAGCGGTTATTTTTTTCTTTTTCATCTTGATCTCCTCCATTTTAACATATCATCTATCAGGAAACGGCCTAAAAAATAGCATTGCACCGTTTCTCTAATCCCTTTTGAACAGCTGTAAGGATCAGAGTAATGATCCAATAGATCAGCATTACACACGCATAACACTCAAAAAACTGAAACGTACTGGCTCCCTCAATCTTGGCAGCTCCCATTACATCTCTGACTCCCACTAAAAAGGCCAGGGAGGACATCTTAAACAGATTGATCAAATCGTTAAACAGAGGGGGAAGGGCAACCCGTATGGCTTGCGGAATAATGATCCTCACAGTCATCTGGAATCCAGTCATTCCAAAGGCCATGGCCGCCTCCCGCTGGCCTTCATCTACAGAGATCAGCGCTCCCCGAATGGATTCTGACACAAAGGCTCCCATATTTAAGCTCATGATAACTGCCACTGCTACCGTAGGAGACATGTTGAGGATCAACGAGCTCAAATTAGCCAATCCATAGTAGAAAAAGAACAGTTGAGCCGCTACTGGCGTACCGCGGACAAAGGAGGTCCAGATCTTTAATATCTGGCTCACCCCTTTTACTTTATAATAGCTGATAATGGCAAAAACCATTCCGATCACAAGGGAAAACACAGCGCTGATCAGAGTAAGGGTCAATGTCACATCCAGCTTACTGGCAATATAGGGAAGTGTTTGGAAGAAATAATTCCAGTCAAATTTCATACGATACCCCTTCCTGAGGTTTTATCTCCTGATTCTTTTCCATCAGCAGACAGATACGCGACCAGGGTTCCCCGCCTGATCCCCTGCAATTTTACAGAAGCAAAGCAGTTTTCCCATTCTGCTGATAACGACCTTCCCTATTATATAGCGCAATTTTTTGGAAATCCAATTGATAAAATCTATGGAATTTTTTGGAAAATCGATAACATAAATAAAAAAGAGATCCCGGCAGATATAGGGTCTGACCCGGATCTCTTTTTAATTGATTCACAGTTATTTGAGCAGAAGGGACTTTCCTGTCATTTCCTTTGGCTGCTCCATTCCCATAAGCTCAATCAGGGTTGGAACGATGTCGCACAGCGCACCGCCTTCCCTGAGCTTATAAGAGGGATCTCCATTCACCAGAATAAATGGAACTGGATTGGTCGTATGAGCAGTAAATGGCTCTCCTGTCTCATAATCCACCAGCTGTTCTGCATTTCCGTGATCTGCACAGATAAACATTACGCCGTCTGCTTCCTTCACTGCCTCCACAGCACGGCCAACACACGCATCCACAGTCTCAATGGCCTTGATGGCTGCATTCTCTACGCCTGTATGGCCCACCATATCGGGATTTGCAAAGTTGATGATCACCACATCATATTTTCCGGACTTGATCGCCTCAACCAGCTTATCGCATACGCTTACTGCACTCATCTCAGGCTTCAGATCATAGGTTGCCACTTCCTTTGGAGAGGGAACCAGGATGCGATCCTCACCCTCGTTGGGCTCCTCCACGCCGCCATTGAAGAAGAAGGTAACATGGGCATACTTTTCTGTCTCTGCAATTCTCACCTGAGTCTTATGGTTTGCCGCCAAAAACTCTCCGAAGGTATTGGTGATGCTCTCCTTCTTAAAAGCTACCAGCTTATTTGCAATGGTCTCATCGTAATCGGTAAAGCATACGAACACAAGATCCAGCTTTTTCTCCCTTGCAAAACCGTCAAAGCTGTCATCACAGAATGCACGGGTAATCTCTCTTGCCCGATCCGGACGGAAATTATAGAAGATCACAGAATCATGATCCTGGATCACTGCTGTTGGCTTTCCGTCCTTCATCACAACGAAGGGAACCACAAATTCATCTGCCTTTCCCTCATCATAGGAGGCCTGGATACCAGCAGATGCACTCTCTGCTTCCTTTCCCTCTCCTTTCGTCAAGGCAAGATAAGCGGACTGGACGCGATCCCATCTCTTATCACGATCCATGGCATAGTAGCGTCCCATAACGGATGCCACTTCTCCCACACCGATCTCCTTCATCTTTGCCTCTAATTGTTGGACAAATCCTTTTCCTGACTCAGGTGGAGTGTCACGTCCGTCTAAGAAACAGTGAACGTACACTTTCTTCAGGCCATTCCGCTTTGCCAACTCCAAAAGCCCATAAATATGGGTGTTATGGCTGTGCACGCCTCCGTCGGACACCAGTCCGAATAAATGCAGGGCAGAATCATTCTTCCTGCAGTTTTCCACTGCCTCCAAAAACTCTGGAACCTGGAAGAAATCTCCATCCTGAATGGACTTTGTGATCCTGGTCAGCTCCTGATACACAATACGGCCTGCTCCCATATTGAGATGCCCTACTTCCGAGTTACCCATCTGTCCATCGGGAAGCCCCACTGCCATACCGCTGGCCTCGCCTTTTACAAATGGACACTGGCTCATCAGCTGATCCATAACCGGAGTCTTCGCCTCACATACAGCGTTGTGCTCACAGTTGTCATTCAATCCGTAGCCGTCCAGTATCATCAATACCGTTGGTTTTTTACTCATTCTTCTATCTCCGTAATCTTTTCTGACAATTTGCTGTAAATTTACTGTAAATTTGCTGTAATTACAGCGGTCTCGCCTTACGCTCAACCGCTGCAATCTTTTGATCTCATTATGATCTACTTGTAATTAACAATTTTCCCAAAATCTGGTTTTAAGGAAGCTCCTCCCACCAGTCCTCCGTCAATGTCAGGCTGAGCAAACAGTTCTGGAGCAGATGCTGCTGACACAGAACCGCCGTACTGGATCCGGATCGCCTCTGCTGTAGCCTCATCATAGATCTCGCCGATGCATGCGCGGATGGCAGCGCATACCTCCTCCGCCTGCTCTGTGGTGGCAACCTTGCCGGTTCCGATAGCCCAGATCGGCTCGTAAGCGATAACAGCTGTCTTTGCCTGATCTGCTGTCACATTGAGGAATGCGATCTTGATCTGCTGACGGATCCAGTCAATGGTGATCCCCTGTTCTCTCTGTGTCAGGCTCTCGCCGCAGCAGATGATTGGAGTAATCCCATGTTCAAATGCCTTTAAAACCTTCTTGTTGACAGTCTCGTCCGTCTCAGCAAAATACTCTCTTCTCTCGGAATGTCCGATGATGACATATTTTACTCCGGCGTCAGTCAGCATATCAGGAGCGATTTCTCCTGTAAATGCGCCCTTCTCCTCATAGTACATGTTCTCAGCACCAATGCAGATATTGCTTCCCTTTGCTGCCTCCATGGCTGGGATAATATCAATTGCTGGAACACAGAATACTACGTCCACCTCATCATTCACCACCAGAGGTTTTAATTCATTGATCAGGGCAACTGCCTGGGATGGGATCATGTTCATTTTCCAGTTGCCTGCGATAATTTTTCTTCTTGCCATTGTATTTTATCTCCCTTTATACACAGATCGAGTTTGGATATTGCCTAATTGCCGCAGCAATTAAGCTCTGTTGTCGGCTGCTGCCACGCCTGGCAGTTCTTTTCCCTCTAAAAATTCCAGGGAAGCTCCGCCGCCTGTGGAGATGTGGGTCATCTTATCAGCAAATCCCAGTCTCTTAACTGCGTTTACAGAGTCTCCGCCGCCGATCACTGTGGTTGCGTCAGATAACTCGGCTACAGCGCGGCATACCTCCAGTGTACCCTCTGCAAAGTTGGAAAATTCAAATACGCCCATAGGTCCATTCCATACAACCGTCTTTGCTCCCTGAAGGGCTTCCTTATAAAGGGCGATGGTCTTCGGTCCAATATCAAAGCCGGACCAGCCTGCATCGATCACATCCACTACCTTATGCTCTGTATCGTTGGAGAACTCCTTGCCCTCTACATGATCCACAGGAAGCAGAAGCTTGACACCCTTCTCCTGAGCCTTCTTGATCATCTCCAGAGCGTAATCCAGCTTATCCTCCTCGCACAGGGAATTGCCGATCTCCTGTCCCTGGGCTTTTGCAAAGGTATATGCCATACCGCCGCCGATGATCAGGGTATCTACCTTGTCAAGGAGGTTATTGATCACATTGATCTTATCAGATACCTTTGCGCCGCCTAAAATTGCAACGAAGGGGCGAACCGGGTTCTCAACTGCCTGTCCTAAGAACTTGATTTCCTTCTCCATCAGGTATCCAACTGCATTCTCTTTTGTAAATCTGGTAACACCTACGTTAGAGCAGTGTGCGCGGTGAGCTGTACCAAATGCATCGTTTACGAAAATGCCGTCGCACAGATCAGCCAATTCCTTTGCATATGCCTCGCTGGCAGCATCTCCATCCTTAAACTTCGTCTCCTCAACCCTGTAACGTGTATTCTGCAGTAAAAGAACCTGTCCATCCTTCAGTTCAGCAGCTGCCTTCTGTGTTTCAGCCCCTGTCACCTTTGGATCATCAGCAAACTTTACCTCAACACCCAGCCTCTCACTGAGGGCAGGCGCTACAGGAGCCAGGCTCATTTCCGGAAGGGGCTCCCCCTTTGGCTTTCCTAAATGGGAGCAGAGAATAACCCTTGCGCCCTGATCAAGAAGCTTCTTGATGGTTGGGATCGCTCCGTCAATACGGTTATAATTCTGGATCACACCCTCCTTTAACGGAACATTAAAGTCACAACGAACCAGCACTCTCTTGCCCTGTAAATCCTTTAAATCATCAACTGTTTTCTTATTTAACATCGTCTTATCTCCCTTCCGAGTGATCATTTCCATAATCAAAAAGTAAAGGGATCCGGTCCAAACGACCGGACCCCTCATGAGTCTGTTAAGTCATTAGCCTAACTCAGCGAAGTATTTAATGGTTCTTACCATCTGGCTTGTGTAAGAGTTCTCGTTGTCATACCATGAAACAACC
>CABQJX010000146.1 GCA_902464595.1 uncultured Lachnoclostridium sp.
CTTCTTGTTCGGCAAAGCCGGACAAGAAGCATCGGAGAGTTCCCGCCGTCTTGAATCGTTGCGTGTAAAATAAATTCCCCCTAGAATGTGATCTGCGTTGTAGGAGGAATTTTGCTTATTAGAAGGAGAATGAGATATGCGTCTGGATAAATATCTGAAGGTGTCCCGCATCATTAAGAGAAGAACCATAGCGAACGAAGCGTGCGACAGCGGCCGGGTGATGCTCAATGATAAAGTGGCAAGAGCCAGCGCAGAAGTAAAGGCCGGAGATGTGATCGAAATTGCCTTTGGCAATAAGTCCGTCAAAGTACGCGTTATAAGCGTACAGGAAACGATCCGCAAGGAAGAAGCAAAGGAAATGTTTGAATATCTTTAAGCTTCCAGGAAAAAGGCATAGAATGGCCAACCTCCCCATATATTTAACTCAGGTTAGATATTTGGGGAGGTTTTTGAATGGAAGAAAAGCTGGGCGGGGGACGCCAGCACAAAATGATCCTGCAGGATCGTGGAAAGGGCAGCATTACCGGCATTTCCGATGTAGTCTCCTTTGACGAGAATACCATTGTGCTGGATACAGATATGGGACTTTTAACCATTAAGGGCAAGGAGCTTCATGTGAGCCGCCTTACTCTGGAAAAGGGGGAGGTGGACATTGACGGAACGGTGGACAGCTTTGCCTACAGCTCCAACGAGGCATTCAGACGGTCAGGGGAATCCCTTTTTGCCCGCCTGTTCCGTTAGGAGGCGTTATGGATGAGGCAATTGTCTATGAAGCGTGGCTGTTAGTTTTAAGCCTTTCGATGGGGGGCTGGCTGATGATCGCCTATGATACGCTTCGTCTGCTGCGGCTTGTGATCCGGCACAATTCCTTCTGGACAGGGGCAGAGGATTTCTGTTATTGGCTTTATGCGGGCTTTGTGACCTTCCTGCTGCTTTATGAGCAGAATGACGGGACCTTCCGGGCCTGTGTGGTTGCGGGAGTGTTTGCAGGTATGATCCTATATGACCGCCTAGTCAGCAGAATTTTCTTTAAATGCTTGAAAAAGGCAGGGAAATATTTTAAAATGATAAGTAACGGGCATAAAAATAGCCTGGCTCAGAAGAAAGATAAGGCCGGTGATGGAAAATGAAATCCTATGGGAAATCGAAGCGGGCAGGCAGGGATAAATGGACAAACCGAATGGCGATCATAGGAATTACGCTTGTGGTGATCTCCCTGGCTGCGGTTATCAATATAAAGGGCGCACAGCTGCGAAAGGCAGATCTGGAATACCAGGTCCGCGAGGAAAATCTGGAAAAGCTTCTGGCAGATGAGGAAGAACGGACAGGCGAGCTGGAAGAATATAAGATCTATGTAAAGACGAAACAGTATGCTGAGGAAGTGGCCAAGGAGAAGCTGGGGTTGGTCAATCCGGATGAGATCCTGCTGAAACCAGGGAAATGATCTTTACTGCGAAAAAAGGCGAATGATTTTTGAAAAACCCTGCACAAAGCGACACAAAATTCCCTTCTGTCTGCGTATACTGATAGATACGCAGGTTAGGAGGGATTTTTGTGTTTATAAGAGAGCGGGAGACAACAGGGCGTACAGATGTAAATTATTATACGGCCAGAAGGCTGGGGGATATGGCGGACTCCCTGGGACAGCTTGCCAGGGCTTTTGACGGCGGAGGAGAGAGGGCCGGACAGCTTACAAGAAGGGATGGGATGGCGGCTATGCAGGCCGGGGCAGCTCTTGTGTGCGGGGGCTGCTCCGGATGCAGCCTGTATGCGGACAGCAAACGGGAGGATAGCTATTATCTTTATTATCTTCTCAGAACCTTTGAGCAGAAGGGAAGGATCGAATGTGGGGACATGCCCCGGATGTTCCAGGAAAGCTGCGGCAGAAGGGAGGAGTATGTGACCCAGCTGAACCGGAGCCTGGGGCGGGCTACCATGAATCTGTCCTGGAAAAACCGTTTTTTGGAGAGCCGGGATGCGGTAATCTCCCAGTTTCGGGAGCTGTCTGTGATATTAGAGGAATTTTCCCGCCAGATCGACGGAGCCAGGGATGTGAGCCAGGAATATGAATACATACTGAAAAAATGGCTGAAACGGTATCACATATCCCTGGGCCGCCTTCTTCTTCTGGAATATGAAAATGGGCAGAGGGAAGCATTTTTGACGGTCCGCACTACCAATGGGCGCTGTATTACCTCAAAGGAGGCGGCAGAGATCACCAGGGATGCGATGGAGGGGGCCAGATGGATTCCGGCGAAGGACAGCCGCACCATCATTACGAGACAGTTTGGAACCGTTCATCTTGTGGAGGAGGGGGAGTACTGTGTACTTTACGGCGCATCCCGGATACCGAAAAAAGGGGAAAAATATTCCGGCGATAATTATACCTTCTGTGAGAGCCAGGGAGGCCAGGTGGTGATGAGCCTGTCCGACGGAATGGGAAGCGGGGAGACGGCTGCCAGAGAGAGTCGGCAGGCGGTAGAAATGACGGAGCAGCTTTTGGAGACGGGATTTTCCCCCAGGGCCGCCTTAAAGCTGGTAAATACAGTCCTTTTGCTATCGGGGGCAGAGCAGCATCCGGCTACTTTGGATCTAAGCTGTGTCGATCTGCACACAGGAGTTTTGGAGTCCATGAAGCTGGGGGCTGTGCCGACCTTTATCATGGGTGGAGAGGGTGTGGAAATACTGGAGGCCGGAGCTGCCCCGGCAGGCGTATTCAATGAAGCGGAGCCGATCCTGATGTCCAGGAAGCTGTGGGAGGGGGACCGCATCCTGATGGTCAGCGACGGGGTTTTGGACGCCCTTCCAGGGGAGGACAAGGAGGAAGTCCTCCGCCAGTATCTGGAGAGTGTAGGTGATATGGGCCCCCAGGAGCTGGCAGATCAGGTGCTGGATTTTGCCGTGTCGTTTATACCGGATCCAAGGGACGATATGACGGTGCTGGCAGCTGGGATATGGAAGCGCCGGTAGGCGGAGAAATTGCAAAGGAAATTGACATGTCTGCGATCAAAAGAGAAAAGGTGGGAAATATGGACGGATTGGAAGCACAGGTTTGGGAGACAGTGAAGCAATATAAGCTGCTGCGCCGGGGGGATAGGGTAGTGGCTGCGGTGTCCGGAGGGGCAGACTCGGTCTGCCTTTTAGCGCTCCTTGCACGGTGGCGGGAGCCTATGGGGATCAGCCTTCGGGTTCTTCATGTGCATCACGGCCTTCGGGGAGCGGAGGCAGACCGTGATGCAGATTTTGTGGAACGCTTTGCAGGGCAATTGGGGATTCCCTGCACGATCCGGAGATTTGATGTGAGGAAAACGGCCCAGGAGCGTTCTCTCTCAGAGGAGGAGGCAGGACGTCTCCTGCGTTACCAGGCATTGGAGGAGGCGGCAGAGGATTGGGAACGGTCAGAAGATCTTCCGTCAGGCACAGTAAAGATCGGGGCAGCCCATCACAGCGGGGATCAGGCAGAGACCATTCTCCATAATCTGTTCCGGGGAAGCGGCCTGGCTGGCATGAAGGGAATGGTCAAACAGCGGGGCAGGATCATACGCCCTCTTTTAGAGGTGGATCGTCCCCGGATCATCCGGTGGCTGGAAGAAAATCAATATCCCTATGTGGAGGATTCTACCAATGCCTCATTGTGCTATACCCGCAACCGCATACGGGGGCAGATCCTGCCAGATATTGAGAAGTATGTAAACCAGGGAGCTGTCTCCAATATCCTTCATTTCGGAAAGCTGGCAGCTCAGGCAGACGAATATCTGGAAAAGCAGGCTAGGGAGTGGCTCCTCCGTTATGCAGATATTTCCGCGAAAGCAGATATGCCGTTGAAAGCAGATGCGCCCCTAGAAGCAGAAACGCCTCCAGAAGCAGATACGCCTCCAGAAGCAGATACGTCGGTACAAGCATATATCCCGGCAGAACCTTTTTTGAAGGAACCGGAGATCATCCGTTCCTATGTGGTGATGGAGCTGCTAAAAGAGCTGAGCGGGGGATGGAAGGATCTGGGAGCTCCCCATGTGGAGGCTGCGGTTTTGCTGGCAGAACGCCAAGTGGGAAAGCAGGTCAGCCTGCCTTACGGGCTTATGGCGGTCAGGGAGTATGGAGGGATTCGGTTCGGGAAAGCAGACCGCCTGTTAAAACGAGAGGAGATTTCAGGGCAGCTTCCCCTTCCGATTGTGGAAATCAAGGAATTTCCGTGGAAAAAAGGGGATGAAATTCCGAAAAACAGGTATACGAAATGGTTTGACTATGATAAAATAAAGGGTACGCCTGTGGTAAGGACCAGGCAGGCAGGGGATTACATTTCCCTGTCCGGCGGAAGCCACAAGGCGCTGAACCGGTTTATGATCGATGAGAAGATCCCCAGGAATTTAAGGGATCAGATGCCTCTGTTGGCAGATGGAAGCCATATTATGTGGGTGATCGGGTCGCGTATCAGTGAATATTATAAGCTGGGGCCGGATACCAGGAAGGTGTTTGAGGCCAGCGTCAGAGATCGGTAATGACTGGGAATTAGGATCAGTTCCATGACAGAAGTGAAAATAAAGAGGAGTGCCGGCAGGATGACGGCATCCCGGATCAAACGGAGGATAAGGCAATGGCAGATAAGATTCGAGTATTATTGACAGAGGAAGAAGTAGACAAGCGGATCAATGAGGTGGCAGCACAGATCAATGCGGATTATGAGGGAAGGCAGGTTCATATGATCTGTATTCTGAAGGGCGGCGTGTTCTTTACCTGTGAGCTGGCAAAGAGGGTGACCGTTCCTGTTTCTATGGATTTCATGTCTGTTTCCAGCTACGGCAGCGGCACGGTTTCCAGCGGAGTGGTAAAAATTGTAAAAGATCTGGATGAGTCCCTGGAGGGAAAAGATGTGCTGATCGTGGAGGACATCATTGACTCTGGCCGTACCCTGGCTTACCTGATTGAGATCTTAAAGCAGAGAGGGCCAAAGAGCATCCGTCTGTGTACCCTGTTAGATAAGCCGGAGCGCAGAGTGAAGAAGCAGGTGAAGGTAGATTATACCTGCTTTACCATACCGGACGAGTTTGTTGTGGGATATGGATTGGATTATGATCAGCAATACCGCAACCTGCCTTACATCGGAGTGGTGGAACAGGACGGGGAATAGTTGCATAAATAAAGAGGGCTAAGGAGGCAATTTGTGAGACAGCAGCAGACATTTCGAGGATTTCTTTTTATACTCCTGATGCTGATCTTAGGAACGGCCGCACTGCAGTTTGGAAGCGGCCGCCCAACAGCTAAGGTCACAAACCAGGAATTTACAGCGATGTTGGAGGAAGGGAAGGCAGCGGCCGCAGCGATCGAGCAGAATCCGCAGACGCCTACTGGCAGAGTGAGCCTTACTCTGATCGACGGACAGGTAAAAAGCATGTACGTCTCCGATGTGAAGGAAGCCCAAAAGCTATTGGATGCCTATGATGTGGCTTATGTCATGGGGGATGTGCCCCAAGAGAATTATATGGTGACCCTGATCCTTCCCTTTATGCTGTCCATCGTGGTGATCGTTATTATTATGATGGTCATGAACCGGGGCGCCGGGAACGGCGGGGCAAATGCCAGAATGATGAATTTTGGCAAGAGCCGGGCTAGGATGAGCCGGGACAGCAAGGTGAATTTCTCCAATGTGGCTGGACTGGTGGAGGAAAAGGAGGAGCTGGAGGAAGTGGTGGATTTCCTCAAAAATCCTCAGAAATATACAAGCCTTGGAGCCAGGATTCCCAAGGGCCTCCTTCTTGTAGGCCCTCCGGGAACAGGAAAAACCCTTCTGGCTAAGGCGGTAGCTGGAGAAGCAGGGGTTCCATTTTTCTCTATTTCCGGATCTGATTTTGTAGAGATGTTTGTAGGTGTGGGAGCCTCCCGGGTCCGTGACCTCTTTGAGGAGGCCAAGAAAAATGCTCCTTGTATTGTGTTTATTGATGAGATCGATGC
>CABQJX010000147.1 GCA_902464595.1 uncultured Lachnoclostridium sp.
TAGCTCCGCTGATCCCTACAGAAAAGGGAGTATCCCTGCTGATCGACTGCGGCGCCAATGTAGATGCCAGGCCCTCTCATCTGGTACAGTTTGCCAAGATGGGATCCATCTATATGGAGCACGTGATGGGAATTAAGAATCCCCGTGTGGCCATTGTCAATATTGGGGCAGAGGAGGAAAAGGGAAATGCCCTGGTAAAGGAGACTTTCCCGTTTTTGAAGGAGTGTAAGGATATTAACTTCACCGGAAGCATTGAGGCCAGGGAAATCCCCCATGGCGCTGCCGATGTGATCGTATGCGAGGCCTTTGTGGGGAATGTGATCTTAAAGCTGTATGAGGGAGTTGGCTCCACACTGATCCATATGGTGAAAAAGGGAATGATGGCTACCCTTCGCAGCAAGATGGGAGCCCTCCTTGTGAAACCGGCCTTAAAAGAGACGCTGAAGGCGTTTGACGCCAGTCAGTATGGCGGAGCGCCTCTGCTGGGATTGAAGGGGCTGGTGGTAAAGACCCACGGCAATTCCAAGCGCACCGAGGTGCGCAATTCGATCCTTCAGTGCGTGACCTTTAAGGAGCAGGATATTAATGGAAAGATCCGGGACAGTCTGGCTAAGGAGCATAACGAGACAGCATAAAAAATACGGGATAAAAATATAAAAAAGAAAAAATAGAAAGAGGAGTTTCGTAAAATGGAGTTTGAAAAATTACAGGGAATTATTGCAGAGGTATTAAATATCGATCCGGATGAGGTGACCTTAGCCTCTACCTTTGTAGACGACCTGGGGGCGGATTCTCTGGATGTATTCCAGATCATTATGGGGATCGAGGAGGTATTTGACATTGAAATCCCCAATGATGCGGCGGAGCAGATCGTGACCGTAGGGGATGCCGTAGATCAGATCAAGAATGCGTTAAATTAGAATACAGGCAGTTACGGTTCACAGCAGCCTCAAACATGTTCTGTTTGCCGGCTTGCCAATGAACCGTAGCCACAGGCGCTGGGGGCTGTAGTCACAGCCCTCTTTGTGCGTTAAGGGGCGCTTTACCGGTATGGTATGGCTCCCCGGAAAGGAAGAAACCATGAAAAACCAGTTGAAGAATCTGCAGGAGAAGATTGGATACCAATTTCGCAATGAGACATTGTTAGCCCAGGCTCTGACCCACAGCTCTTACGCCAATGAGCATCGGATGGATCACAACAGCTGCAACGAGCGTCTGGAATTTTTGGGGGATGCGGTACTGGAGCTGACCTCCAGTGAATTTTTGTATCAAAAATACGGCCAGCTGCCGGAGGGCGATCTGACAAAGGTAAGGGCCAGTATTGTCTGCGAGCCCACTCTGGCATACTGTGCCGCACAGATCCCCCTGGGGCTCTATCTGTATCTGGGAAAAGGGGAGGACGCAACCGGCGGGAGAAACAGGAACTCTGTGGTTTCTGACGCCATGGAGGCAGTGATCGGAGCTATTTACCTGGATGGTGGTTTTGCTAGTGCAAAAGAGTTCATTCACCGATTTATCCTGAATGATATTGAACATAAACAGCTCTTTTATGATAGCAAGACTATCTTGCAGGAGATGGTGCAGGCCAGCCAGAAAGAATCCCTTACCTATGAGATCCTCCGGGAGGAGGGGCCGGATCACAATAAATCCTTTGAGGTCTGCGCCAAGATTGGTGATGAGGAAATCGGAAGGGGAAGCGGGCGGACCAAGAAGGCCGCAGAACAGGTAGCTGCCTACAACGGGATCCTGAAATTAAAGGCTGCGGGGGAAAATGGCCAGAAAGGTGGCTTATGTATCTAAAGAGCATTGAGATCCAGGGCTTTAAGTCCTTTGCCAACCGGCTGGTCTTTGAGTTTCACAATGGCATTACTGGTATCGTGGGGCCAAACGGAAGCGGTAAGAGCAATGTGGCGGATGCGGTGCGATGGGTATTAGGAGAACAGCGCATCAAGCAGCTGCGGGGAGCCAGCATGCAGGATGTGATCTTTGCAGGGACAGAGCTGAGAAAACCTCAGGGTTTTGCTTATGTAGCCATTACCCTGGATAACCGCGATCACCAGCTGGCCATTGATTATGAACAGGTGACTGTTTCCCGGCGTCTTTACCGCTCTGGGGAGAGCGAGTACCGGATCAACGGGAATACCTGCCGCCTAAAGGATATTAACGAGCTCTTTTATGACACTGGTATTGGCAAAGAGGGCTA
Source organism: uncultured Lachnoclostridium sp. (assembly GCA_902464595.1). Taxonomy (GTDB): domain Bacteria; phylum Bacillota; class Clostridia; order Lachnospirales; family Lachnospiraceae; genus Enterocloster. The sequence goes on from CABQJX010000147.1 coordinate 2,204, forward strand.
TTCCATCATCGGCCAGGGACAGATCGACCGCATATTGAGCGGGCGTCCGGAGGAGCGCAGAGAGCTTTTTGACGAGGCAGCCGGTATTGTGAAATTTAAGCGCCGCAAGGCCATTGCACAAAAGAAGCTGGAGGACGAGCAGGCAAACCTGATCCGGGTAAAGGATATACTGTCGGAGCTGGAAAAGCAGGTAGGGCCTCTGGAGCGTCAGTCCAGAGCTGCCAGAGAATATCTTCAGTTAAAGGAACAGTTAAAAACAGGGGATGCCACCCTGTTTTTGATGGAAAAAAAGGAGACAGAAGGCCAGCTCCAGGAGATCGAAAGGCGGGCCGGGATCCTTTCCGGCGATACGGCGGAGACGAAGAAGCAGTCTGAGGATCTAAAAGGCCAGTGGGAAAAAATAGAAAACGAGTTTTCAGCACTGGAACAGCAGATCGGCCATGATAATGTTTCTTACAATCAAAAAGAAGTGGAGAAAAGTTCCCTTTCCGGCCGGATCGATGTGTTAAAGGAGCAGATCCATACAGAGGAGATGCACCAGGAGCATTTCAATCATCGGGACGCCGCCATTGAGGCGGAGATGAAAGAGAAGGCCATCCAGCTGAAAGAGCATGAAAACGAGATGTCTCGTATGGCTAAGGAGGAGCTGGAAGCAAAAGGAAGGCTGGAAGAAGCAGGGAAGTCCCTTTCTCACAGCCAGGAACGGATCCGGAGTTTGGAGGGATCCATAGAACAGGCCAAAGAGGCTCTGATCCAGTCCCTGAACCAGAAGGCGTCTCTGAAGGCAAAGCAGCAGCGCTATGAGGCCATGCTGGAGCAGGTAAACGTAAGGCGCAGCCAGGTATCTCAAAAGCTTCTTCTGTCCAAAAGCGATGAGTCGGTTCAGGAGGAACAGATCGCTCAGGAGAAAAAGGTTCTTTCCCAGCTGGCAGAAGAAAAGGAACAAGCCCAGCTTGCCCTGGGACAGGCAGAGGAAGATATGGAACAGGCGGAGCGGGATCTGCACCGTTTGACCCGCAGCCTTAACGACACCCAGCAGGAATATCATACCTCCTATACAAAATTGGAATCCCTGAGGAATCTGGCAGAGCGCTATGACGGCTACGGCGGGAGCATCCGACGGGTTATGGAAGTGAGGGATCGGGTACACGGGATCCATGGGGTAGTGGCGGATCTGATCTCCACAGAGCAGCGCTATGAGACAGCGATTGAAACGGCTTTGGGAGGAAGCATACAGAACATCGTAACGGATTCTGAGGCCACAGCCAAGCATCTGATCGAATATCTGAAGAAAAATAAGTATGGAAGGGCTACCTTTCTCCCTCTCACCAGCATTGGGGGAAAAGGGACGTTTCCCACCCCCCAGGCCTTAAAGGAGCCGGGAGTCCTGGGACTGGCCAGCGATCTGGTTCAGACAAAGCCCCAATATGAGGAGCTGGTCCGGTATCTTCTTGGCAGGGTGGCAGTGGCGGATACCATCGACCATGCTATCGCCTTAGCCAGAAAGTATAAATACAGCCTTCGCATTGTCACTCTGGAGGGAGAGCTTTTGAGCCCCGGAGGTTCCATGACCGGAGGCGCCTTCAAGAATACCAGCAACCTTTTAGGACGCCGCAGGGAGCTTGAGGAGCTGGAAGGACGCTGCCAGAAGGCCCTTCATCGGGCGGAGGCCATCCAAAAAGAGCTTCATCTGGCAGAAGGGATGGCTAAGGAGAAAAAGGAAGAATCAAAGGCTCTACAGGAGAAACTGCAGTCCCTAAAGATCCGGGAGACGGCTATTTCTGTGAGTATATCAAAACTGGAGGATAAGAAGGCAGAGATCGCCCAGTCATCCAGCGATCTGGTGCTGGAGCATGCCCAGTTGGAGGAACAGGTACGGGAGATCACGAAAAGCCGTCTTCATTTGGAGGAAGATCTGGGAGATCTGGAAAACCAAAGAGCCCGGGAGGATTCCCACATTGAGGAACAGGGAGCTCTTTTAGAGCAGGAGAAAAGAACAAGGGATCAGCTGTCGGATCAGCTGTCCGGCCTTCAGATGGAGGTTTCAAAAATCAGCCAGAGACAGGAATTTTCCCGCCAGAACCGGACGCGTATCCAGGAAGAATATAGAAAGCTGGCGGAAGAACAAAAAGGCCTTTCTTCTGGTCGGAATGATTCCCAAAAGGCAGTGGAGGAAAAGAGGAAGGAGATCCGTCTTATCACAGCCAAGATTGGAGCTCTGGGAGATGAAATGGAAGGCCTAAGAGCCGATATTGTCTCCAAAGAGGAAAAAAAAGGGGAACTCGCCCTTGATCGGAGGCAGCTTATGGAGAAACGGGACGGGATCACAGCCCGTCTTGCGGATCTGGATAAGGATATGTTCCGCCTTCAGGCTCAGAGGGAAAAACTGGAAGAAAAATCGGAGAGCGCTGCGGCCTACCTGTGGGCTGAGTACGAGATGACGCCATCCCAGGCTGAGGCCTGGAAAGAGGAAGGATATAATTCTCCTTCCCAGGTGCGGGAGGTCATCGGCCAGCTGAAAAACCAGATCCGCGCATTGGGAAATATCAATGTCAACGCCATTGAGGATTACAGGGAAGTTTCAGAGAGATATGAATTTATGAGGGATCAGCATGAGGATCTTGTGGCGGCCAGGGAGGAATTAGAGCGGATCATCGAGGAATTGGATCAGGGGATGCATCGTCAGTTTAAGGAGAATTTTGCCCGGATCCAGTCTGAATTTAACCGTGTGTTCCAGGAACTGTTCGGAGGAGGACAGGGCGCCCTGGAGCTGGTTGAGGGAGCAGATATATTGGAGGCAGGTATACAGATCATTGCCCAGCCGCCGGGAAAGAAGCTGCAGAATATGATGCAGCTGTCCGGCGGGGAAAAGGCGCTGACAGCCATTAGTCTGCTCTTTGCTATCCAGAATCTAAAACCGTCGCCCTTCTGTCTTTTGGATGAGATCGAGGCAGCGTTAGATGATTCCAACGTGGATCGTTTTGCAAAGTATCTTCACAAGCTGACGAAAAATACTCAGTTTATCGTCATTACTCACAGAAGGGGGACAATGGTGGCGGCAGACCGTCTCTACGGTATCACCATGCAGGAAAAAGGCGTTTCTGCCCAGGTCAGTGTCAATTTGATCGCTGATGAGCTGGAACAATAGGAATCATCGGAAGATTTAAAAAAAGATAAGAGGAGAAATAGATTATGGCAGAGGGAAAAAAGGGGTTTTTTGGACGTCTGGTAGAAGGGCTGACTAAGACCCGCAACAATATTGTATCGGGGATCGATTCTATTTTCAGCGGTTTTTCCGCCATCGACGACGATTTTTATGAGGAGATCGAGGAAACGCTGATCATGGGGGATCTGGGCATCGAGACTACCATGGCGGTGGTGGAGGATCTGAGAAAAAAGGTAAAGGAACAGCACATCAAAGAGCCGGAGGAGTGTAAGGCCCTTCTCATCAACAGCATTAAGGAACAGATGGATCTGGGGGAAAATGCCTACGAATTTGAACATAGGACTTCCGTGGTTTTGGTGATCGGCGTCAACGGTGTGGGAAAGACTACCTCTGTGGGCAAGCTGGCAGGCCAGTTAAAGGATGACGGAAAAAAAGTGAT
>CABQJX010000148.1 GCA_902464595.1 uncultured Lachnoclostridium sp.
ATAACTTCGAGACTGTTAAGGTTACCGCTAAGGTTGCCCGCAAGGACAAAGACGGAAAGCGCGTAAAGGAAGTTGTAGACGGTAAGAAGGTTACTGTATACGATGAGGTAGAGAAGGAGATCAAGAAGGATCTTCCGTCCAGACTTCATGCAAGAAGACAGATGTTAAAGGTTCTTTACGGCGTAACAGAAGTTCCAACTCAGGCAGCTGGAAAGAAGAAAAACACCAAGTCTGTTGACATGGTAGCAAAGCTTTTTGATGAGGTTGCTCCAAAGTACGTTGGACGTAACGGCGGTTACACCAGAATCGTTAAGATCGGACAGCGTAAGGGCGACGGCGCTATGGAAGTGCTGATCGAGTTAGTATAATCTGGCCCATCAATCATAATTATATGAGAGACACACCTTTCTGTTTGAAAAGACGGAAAGGTGTCTTTTATTTTACGGAAAATCCTCCCTGCATACGGTGATTGAAAGAATATCGTAAGTTGACGCAAAACTGGCCTCTGGGCTATAATGGATATAGACAGAAAGGTTGTTTGATGGATCTTTAAACAAATTATGAGGAGGATGTGAATGATGAGAGGGTGGAAGAAACTGGGAAAATGGCCGTCTGTGGCTATGACAGCTGTGATTGCAGCTTCGGCTCTTATGCCAATGCAGGCATGGGCTTCATCCGATTATAAATATATCACCAGTATTTCCCTGAAGGTAGACGTGGATCTGGATACAGGAGACGAGATTAATGACGGGGACAGCCTGGGAACCGATTCCGGGGACAGTGGAAGCAAGGTATACACATCATCCAACAAATACAGCGTCCAGTCCGCTGAATGGTCCACAGACAAGGAGGTGGGCATCGGCGATACGCCGAAGATTACCGTGTGGCTGGAACCGGAGAGCTCAAGCAACAGCAATTACGATTACCGCTTCCGCAGCAGCTACAGCTCTGGAAGCGTCAGTGTCAGCGGCGGAACCTTCGTATCTGCCTCCAAAAGCGGAAGCGATCTGAAGGTAGTGCTCCGGGCGGACGGGATCAAGGGAACATATGAGCCGCCGGAGGATGCGGAGTGGAGTGATTCCAGGGGCAGAGCACGGTGGGAGGAACCGGAAAGCGGAGGTTCCGACTACTATGATGTGATCTTATACCGGGGTTCCAGCGTAGTGAAAAAGCTGGAGGAATACAAGGGAACTTCCTATAATTTTTATCCGTATATGACGAAGGAAGGAGATTATTCCTTTAAGGTGCGTACCGTTCCTCACACGGAGGAGGAAAAGCGGCGGGGAAAGAAGAGCGAATGGACCGAAGGCGGAGATCTCTATATTGCGGAAGACGAGGTTTCTGATGGATCCGGACAGGAATCCGGCAATGGAAGCAGCTCTACGACCCCCAGCGGAGGCAATACCGATGTAGGCTGGCGCAAGGAGGGGGATACCTGGTATTTTAAGTATCCCGATGGAAATTATCAAAAGAACGGCTGGCTTCACTGGAATGGAAAGTGGTATCTCTTTGATGAAGCCGGACGGATGCTGACTGGCTGGAGAGAAACTGCCAGTGGCTGGTATTATTTAGGTGAAAACGGAGATATGAAAACAGGATGGATCCAGAGCAATCAAATATGGTATTATCTGAATCCAAACCAGGATGGCCCGGAGGGGGCTATGGTCAAGAACAGCTGGCTTACCATAGACGGAAAAACATATTTTCTCAATGAGAACGGCGTTATGGCCGAGGGCTGGTACGCGGTACAGGGCAATTGGTATTATTTCTATCCCGGACAGGGACATAAGGCTGTGAATACTTCGATCAGCGGTTTTGTTTTGGACGCAAATGGAATCTGGCAGCATTAAGCAGCGGACCGGACGATCTGGATCTCCAGACTGTCCGGTCTTTTGCAATGCCGGGAGATCATCGGCTCTTGACTTCTCCTATAATATAAACTAAAATTGAGAAACGAAGCCGATCATAGATTGTGAAAGGAAGCATATGGGAATCGTTAAAACGGCAAAACTGGTATATGAATATATCAGGCGGGACGAGGAAGAAAATATAGAGGAAGTCAAGCGGGCGATCGATGGTTTGGATCTGGATATTAAAAAAGGAGATTTTGTAGCAGTTTTGGGCCATAACGGCTCCGGAAAATCTACCTTGGCCAAGCACATCAACGGCCTTCTCCTGCCTACTGACGGCACGGTCTGGGTAGGGGAAATGGATACGAGGGATGAGACGCAGATATGGGAGATCCGCAAAAAGGCGGGAATGGTGTTTCAGAATCCGGACAACCAGATCATTGGAAATATCGTAGAGGAGGATGTGGGTTTTGGCCCGGAGAATATCGGTGTTCCAACAGAGGAGATATGGGAGCGGGTGGACGCCAGCTTGAAAGCAGTGGGAATGACTGCTTACCGTCTCAGGTCGCCTAATAAGCTGTCAGGCGGCCAGAAGCAGAGAGTAGCCATCGCCGGTGTTATGGCTATGAAGCCGGAATGTATTATTCTGGATGAGCCTACGGCCATGCTGGATCCCAATGGACGCCGGGAAGTGATCCGCACTGTCCAGCAGCTAAACCGGCAGGAGGGGATCACCGTTCTGCTGATCACTCATTATATGGAAGAAGCAGTGGAGGCGGATCGTATCATTGTAATGGATGACGGACGCATTGTAATGGATGGAGCGCCTGGAGATATTTTTTCCCAGGTGCGGGAATTAAAGGAGCATGGGTTGGATGTTCCCCAGGTGACAGAGCTGGCCTGGGAACTGAGGGAGGCCGGAATGCCTTTGGAGGCCGGAATCCTCACAAGGGAGGCTTTGGCAGAACAGCTGATCTCCCTTCTCAGATAACATGCAAAGGAGGCAGGGAATGTCCATAAAAGCAGTTGATTTGAATTTTGTATACAGTGGAGGAACGGCTTTTGAACAGAGAGCCCTTTTTGATGTGAATCTGGAAATACAGGACGGTGAATTTGTGGGGCTGATCGGCCACACAGGTTCCGGGAAATCCACCTTGATCCAGCACCTCAATGGCCTGATCAAGGCTACTTCCGGGGAGCTGTATTATAATGGAGAAAATATTTACAGCCAGGGCTATGACATGAAAAAGCTCAGGAGCAAGGTGGGGCTTGTGTTTCAATACCCGGAGCATCAGCTGTTTGAGGCGGATGTTCTGACAGATGTATGCTTTGGCCCGAAAAATCAGGGCCTGAGCCAACAGGAGGCCAGAGAACGGGCAGAAAAAGCGTTGGAGCAGGTAGGGCTGGATCCTTCTTGTTATAATCGTTCTCCTTTTGAACTGTCAGGCGGCCAGAAGCGGCGTGTGGCTATTGCAGGCGTCCTGGCAATGGAACCGGAGGTGCTTATCCTGGACGAGCCCACAGCGGGACTGGATCCCAGGGGAAGGGATGAAATCCTGGATCAGATCCGGAGGCTTCATGAAGAACGCCATATGACGATCATTCTGGTTTCCCACAGCATGGAGGATGTAGCGCGGTATGCAGGCCGTCTGATTGTTATGGATCATGGTCAGAAGGTGTTTGACGGTACGCCGAAAGAGGTGTTCCGCCATTATGAGAAATTGGAGGCCATCGGTCTGGCCGCGCCGCAGATCACCTATCTGGTGCAGGATCTGAAGCGGGCGGGAATCAGGATCAGTGACGATATTACCACAGTAGACGAGGCAAAGGAAGCTATTTTAGAGCTGTGGAAGAAACAGACAGAAAGAGACAGGGATAAAAATGTTTAGAGAGATTACTTTGGGCCAGTATTATCCGGTGGAATCCCCGGTACACAGGCTGGATCCCAGAACGAAGCTGTTTGGCACGATGTTATTCATTTCCTCCCTATTTATTGCCAATAATGTATGGGGTTATGTGCTGATCACTGCAGCGATGGCCGCTGTGATCCGTATGACCCAGGTTCCAGTCCGCTTTATGCTGCGCGGCCTGAAAGCCATTGTGATCCTGCTGCTGCTCAGCGTAAGCTTTAACCTGTTTCTCACTCCGGGAAGGGTGCTGGTGCAGTTCTGGATCTTTAAGATCACGATGGAGGGAGTGAAGATGGCGTTTTTTATGGGGATCCGCCTTATTTATCTGGTGGTTGGCTCCTCGGTTATGACATTGACCACAACTCCCAACCAATTGACCGATGGATTGGAGAAGGGGCTTGGATGTCTAAAAAGGCTTCATGTGCCCATCCATGAGGTGGCCATGATGATGTCCATTGCCCTCCGTTTTATTCCTATTTTAGTGGAGGAAACGGACAAGATCATGAAGGCCCAGATGGCCAGAGGGGCAGATTTTGAGTCGGGAAATCTGATCCAGAAAGCGAAGGCGATGATCCCTCTGTTAGTCCCGCTCTTTATCTCCGCATTCCGCCGTGCCACAGACCTGGCGATGGCTATGGAGGCACGGTGCTACCAGGGGGGCGAGGGACGGACGAAAATGAAGCCCCTTGTATACCGCCAGGCAGATCATGACGCCTACATGGTTATGGCTCTGTACTTTGTGCTGGTGATCACAACACGAGTGTATCTGTAATTACAGGCCGAAAGCAAAACAGTGAAAGATCAGGAGGAACAATGAAACGTATACGGTTGGTGGTGGCCTATGACGGTACAAATTACCATGGCTGGCAGGTACAGCCCAATGGGGTTACTATTGAATCCGAACTAAACAGGGCGATCAGCAGTCTTACAGGAGAGGAGATCCAGGTCATAGGGGCGAGCCGGACTGATTCCGGCGTCCATGCCAGGGGAAATGTGGCAGTGTTTGACACAGACAGCAGGATCGCGCCGGAGAAGATCTGCATGGCCCTTAACCAGCGGCTGCCGGAGGATATACGGGTTCAGTCTTCCGAAGAAGTGGCAGCGGACTGGCATCCGAGAAAATGCGCCTGCACAAAGACATATGAGTACCGGATCTTAAACCGCAGGATCCCTATGCCTACAGAGCGGCTGTACTCTCATTTTACCTATATGGAGCTGGACATGGAAAAGATGAGGGAGGCGGCAAAGGCGCTAGAGGGGGAGCATGATTTCAAGAGCTTTTGCAGTGTGCATACCCAGGCGTTAGATACGGTGCGCAGGGTATACAGCGTAGAAGTAGAAAAGAACCGGGATGATGTGATTATCATACGGGTAAAGGGCAATGGTTTTCTCTACAATATGGTGCGGATCATTGCCGGTACGCTGATGGCTGTGGGGGCAGGACAGAAAAAACCGGAGGATATTCCGGCGATCCTGGAAGCAAAAGACCGCCAGGCCGCAGGCCCTACAGCGCCGGCGAAGGGGCTGACTCTGGTGAAAATGGAGTATGAAGAGGAGCCGGCTGCTGTGACGGAGGGGATTTAGGAGGGAATGTTTAGAGCGATTTGGAAGGGAAGTCTCCTCTAATAGCAGAAAACCGGGAAAAACAGCCGAAAAGCCTTGAAAACAGTGCAAAAAGCGGTGTCAAGCGTTTTTGAAAATGTCCCGAAAAACTTTAAGTATTAGCCCCGACTT
>CABQJX010000149.1 GCA_902464595.1 uncultured Lachnoclostridium sp.
TTTTGTCTCTTATCAGGGCCTGCTTCATACGGCAGTTTCCTTCTACCACGTCTACCAGATTGTAGACGATGCGGTTTTCCAGCCCCATGACTACATCCAGATTGCGGAGGCCGATATCAGTATCAATCAGCACGACCCGCTTTCCGAGGATAGCCAGTCCGGTTCCCACATTGGCAGAAGTAGTCGTTTTGCCTACCCCGCCTTTTCCAGAAGTAATCACAATGACCTCACTCATAATGAAATCCTCCTGAAAAATCTTTTTACCTTCCTATTGTACATTAAATTGCGTAAAATTGCCAGTATTTTTTTGGAATTATTAAATATTTAATAAATTGTTCAGGAAGGATTTTTTTAGGGAGTGGAGAACAATGTCCCCTTCCTCCACCAAAGCGATCATAGGTCCTCGTCCCATCCGCCTGTTTCTTTCGTTAAAACGGCTGTTCAGGCCGGCAATGCGGATCTGCAGAGGAGCCATATCGAGAGCCATGACCACAGCCCGCTCATTGCCGGAAACCCCGGCCGTCACCGTCCCTTTCAGTTCTCCCAGGACGATCACATTCCCTTTTGCAGTTACTCTGGCCCCGTGCTCTACGCTTCCAATGATCACAATACTGGCCTCAGATTCCAGACAGTCCCCCCGCTTTAAGGTTCCCCGGTAAAATTGTCCTGTCTGAGAATTTAATTCCATCAATTTTTCGTTCAGTGCTTTTTCACACCGTTCAATGCGCTCTGCATCCGTATCCAGGAGGCAGAGCACTTCGATCTGTGAATTTCTCGTAATCGTATCGACAACTGCAAATTCCTGAGCTGGGGTAAGCTTTCGCCCCTCCAGGGTCAGAGTCATCTGCACAGAGCCCCAAAAGCGGGAGCTTTCCCGGAATTTTTTTGCCACAGCCTCCAACACTTCATCAAAGGGCATGGACGGATCCAGAATAACGGTCATTCCTGACCGGCTGCTTTTGATCACCACTGCATTGTGCATACAATCACCTCTTTTACTGCTTTAATCGCCAATGGTTACATTTGATACACCCAGAGCACCTGAATTTTCAATCTGCTCCAGCGTCGTATATCCATAATAATATTCATACACCTTTTTGCCGAGGGTGGCCGCATTGGTTCCGGCGCGGCCGTAGGGGATATTGACAGTTACCGCGATCTCCGGATGGCTGTAAGGTGCAAAGGACACGAAAAACGCATGATTGGAGCGTTTCTGTGTCTCCTGGGCTGTTCCGGTTTTTCCGGCTACCTCCACGGGCAGATCAGAAAAGATCCGTTTAGCGGAGCTGTCTGTAATTACCCGGCGCATACCGGTCTGCACTGCATCCCAAGTCGTATCAGCAGCTTCCACATGGGAACTGACAGCAGGTGTATAGTCTTCGATCAGGTTGCCGTCAGAATCGGTCAGCTTGTCGAGAAGGCTGAGCTCAAAGACAGTCCCACGGTTGGCCATGGCTGATACATATCGGGACAGCTGCACATTGGTATAGGAATGATTTCCCTGTCCCATAGCGGAGCGCTCCGGATCTTCCGATGAGATCTGGGGGTCGTTTTCCACGATCTCTACGCCTGACGTATGGTCGAGCCCAAAGAGGGTTGCGTATTTTTTCAGGGTATTTAAGCCCTGCTCCGGAGAATAGGATCCGTCAGGAGTCATACACAGCCGGTGAGCCAGCTCTGCAAAAACATAGTTACAGGAATTTTGTATGCCTTCGATCAGTGTTTCCGCATTGTGGCGTCCAGGATAGATCCAGCACTTGATGGGCTTAGATATTTGCTCATAGATACCTGTACAGTTGAAGGTTTCTGTCAGATTTGCCGCTCCCTCCTCCAGGGCTGCAACTGCAGTGATCGGTTTGAAGGTGGAACCGGGAGCTTTGAGAGCCTGGGTGGCATTATTGTACAGAGGTCTGGACAGATCATTTTGGAGCTGGTTAAAGTATGCTGCATCCACGCTTCCTGACATGCGGTTATTATCGTAGCTGGGGTAGGTTACAAGAGCTCTCACCTCTCCCGTTTTTACATCTGTGACCACACAGCCGGCAGTACAGGGATCCAGCGCAAGCTGTGCCGGGGTCAACTCCAAATTGGAAATTTTTTCTTTTATAAATTGATAAGCGTAAGTAGAGTCTCCCATTTGAAGAGCTGCCACAGCCTGAGCATCATAGGCAAGGACTTCCTGGGAATAAAGAGCAAGGCATAATTCTTTTCCGGTGATGACCTCATCATTGATGAGATAACGGAACATGCGCTTTGTAAATTTATTATCATTTCTTAAAGACTCGATCACATAATCGGTCAGCTTTACAAAAATGTCGTCCGCATCGGAATACTTGCTTCCGACCTCCAGCTTTGTGGTATCCACCCAATTTTCCGCAATACCGCTGTAAATATATTCCCGAAGGCTTATGGTTTCCTCCTTCCATGCCTGATAAGCCTCAGAGGAAGGGTCGATTTTATCCCTCTGAATGATCCCCACGGAAGAATCGGACAGATAACTGTAGATATAGCTCATATAGGAAGCCATATCCTCAGGAAGATCCTTTAAGGGTATGGGATGAGAGCTCAAAAGCTCATTGCGGACAGCGGTCAGGATCTGCTCCCGTGAAGTCTCATATTTGCTATAGATCTGCTTCTCAATATCGGAGGCATCCTCCGCAGCCATATCCAAAAGGGACAGGACATTATTATTAATGAGCTGATAGTAGGCATCTTTTACAGGAATCGGGATCTTGGAGGCATCATATTTTTTATCAGGATCCAGATCCTCATACTGGAGGTGGTAGCTGATCAGTCCGGCCAGCTGCTGCTCGATCAGGTTATAAATAGCAATCTGAAGATCGTGGTCAATGGTTAAATACACATCGTTTCCTGCCCTGGCATCCGTCTTTTCGATGATCTCTCTTGGCCGTCCCATATTGTCCACATACATTCTGGAATATCCCTTGCCTCCCTGAAGCTCCAGTTCCATGGTCTGTTCAATTCCGATGCGGCCTACAATATCATTCAGGTCATACTTATCCGGCGCATCCTCAGGGAGACGCTTGGCCTCTTCCGACTGACGCCATTCTTTGTTCAGCTCCTCTAGCTGATCCTCCTGAACCTTTCCCGTATAGCCGATAATGGGCGCAAAATAAATGCTGTCTGCATAACGGCGCACATAGGACTGTTCAACCGCTACCCCCTTCAGATCTGCAGCGTTCTCATTGATCTCCACCATGGTCTCCTCGCTGATATTGGTAGCAACTGTGGTGGTCTCATACTTTTGATACTCGGTCAGCTTCATGGTATAAATGATGTTGACCATATCCAGAGCAGTCTTATCAGGAAGCATAAGGGGATTTCCCTTTTCATCCTTCATGCGGTCCAGCTCATAGGAAACCTTTTTTTTCTCAAATGCCTCTCTCGCCGTAATGTTTGAGGGGTATTTTCCCTTTGGATCATCCAGATCCTTGCTGGAGGAAAGGCCGTAAAAGTTAATGAGGAAGCGGGTTCTGGCCGCGTCAGAGCCAGAGGTGAAGAACATATTCCCTCCTTCATCCATGGCTATTTCAAACTTTCCTTCTACGGTCTCCCCCCGGTTTTCCAGAATGGTGACCAGGCGGTAAAGCATCTGATTGCGGGCAGCTGGACGGGAATAGTCTCCCAGATCTTGTATGGTGACCGAATAGGCCAGCTCGTTGTAGGCCAGCTTTGTGCCGTTCCTGTCATAGATATTGCCGCGGGAACCGGGAGTGGTGACGTTTTTTTCCGTCTTTTGCATGTAGGTTTCCTGATAGCTTCTTCCATCCAGGATCTGCATCTGAAATAATTTTCCCAATAAGCCGCCGAACATCAGGGTAAACAGGACGGACATGGCAAAAAGCCTGGAACCAAACAGTTTTTTAAAAAATTCTTTTCCGATCTCTAACAGTTCGTCAAACAAGTTTCTTGTCTCTCCTTTTTCCGATGTCATCAACCCGTCTGCTGGCAGAAAGGAACAGCCGATAGATCAAGAGAGTGGTAACTGCAGTAAATATGATTTCTGGAAGCATGATATTGAGAAAATAATAGGGCAGATTTAAACGCCCGCGTATGAGAAAGCGGAAGATATAAATATACATACTGTACCAGAGACCGTTGACCACACTTAAAATCAGCGGAAGGTTAATATAATCCTCATAGTAATACCGGGTAAAAATGCCGTTGGCATAGCCGATATAAATGTAGATCAAAGTGTAAAAGCCAAAGGGACCACTGTAAAATAAATCTGACAGAAGGCCGGAAAGGACGCCGTAAAACATCCCGGCATTCCGGCCATGAATAAATCCAAAGGAAAAGGTGAGGATCAGAAGCAGATTTGGGGTGGCCGAGAGAAAGGGAAGGAGGGGAAATACACAGTTCTGCACAGTAAAGGCAAGAATGATAAAAAATATATTGATGCCCACCTGCTTTAGCTTATTTTGGATCACTGGTCCTCATCTCCTGTTTCTTTAATATCGGTAATGATCAGCACTTCCTGCAGATTGTCAAAATCAGCTGCCGGGATCAGATAACCGGATTTCGTCAGATGATCCGGATCCACCGACACATCCGCAGCGTACCCGACCAGGATACCCGGAAGGAATTTGGAACTGATATTGGAGGTGACGATCTGATCCCCATCCCTTAATACCGCGTCTTTGGAAAAATCGGTCAGTTTTAGGCGTCCTTCCTCATAGAGGGTCAGATCTCCTGCCACAATACAGTTGTAGGAGGAATCCAATTTCATGGCCCCCACGCGGCTGGAATCGTCAATGATCGAGCGGACCGTGGCATAATTGGCGCCTACGTCCGTAACAATGCCTACCAGGCCGCCGTCAGCCACCACATTCATATCTACTGCTACCCCATCGGCCGAACCTTTGTTGATGCGAAACACCTGAAACCATTTTTCTGAATCCCTGGCGATCACCCTGGCTCCGATCTTATTATACTGCATATACTCCTGATCCAGTTCATAGAGCTGACGAAGGCGTTCCAATTCAAACTGTTCTGACTGAAGCCGGTTATTGTCTTCAGTCAGCTGGGCTACCTGGGTTTTCAGATCTTCATTCTCCTTTAGTGCCTCTTTTAGGCTTCCGTAGTCCCTCAGCTCATTGTATACGCCTGTTCCTACGGCATTGACCCCAGTCTGTATGGGAATGAGAAAATATCCCACGCCTGTGCGGAGGGGATCCAGGATCCCATTCTTCAAAGAGGTAACGCATATGAGAAGGATACACAGGACGGTCAGGCCTGTGAGAATATATTTGCTGTGTTTCGTTTCCATGGATCAACTTCCTTCAACTTTTTCAATATCTGTGTATGGTTCTAGTTATCAATCCGCTTATAATAGGCCTTCCTGACAGAAGCTTACATATCTCTGGTCTCCGATCACCACATGATCCATAAGGGAGATGCCTACTAGCTCTCCAGCTTCC
>CABQJX010000150.1 GCA_902464595.1 uncultured Lachnoclostridium sp.
CCTTCTCAATATCAATAAGGGAGCTTCTGGTGTGGAACACATCCACAGCCGGGTATAATCCCTTCTCCGCCACCCTCCGGCTCAGAGTCACCTGACCGTCCAGATGAGTGGTGATCGTCTGAACCGCCTCGTCTGTCATATCGTCGGCCGGAATGTAAATGGCCTGGAAGGAGGTAATGGAGCCTTCCGGAGTAGAATTGATCCGCTCCTCGATCTCGCTGACCATACTCTCCAAATTGGAGGGATAGCCATTCTCGATGGGCATACGGTTCATATCCGCGCTGATCTCTGAGCTGGCCTGGACGAAGCGATAGATATTGGCGATGAACAAAAGGACGTCCTGATGCTTTTCATCCCGCAGGTATTCCGCGATGGTCAGACCGCTGAATACAGCCTTGCTCCTGGCCATGGAATTTTCCCCCATCTGGCCGAATACCATGGAGATCTTATCCAAAAGGCCGGATTCCTTCATCTCATCGTAAAGCTCCTGTCCTTCCCTGGAGCGCTCGCCTACACCGATGAACACGGAGTTGGACTGAAAGCCCTTGTATACGTTGTTGATCAGCACCGTCTTTCCCACTCCTGCCCCTCCTAAGAGGCCCATCTTAAAGCCCTTTTCCATGGGCGCAAAAAAGTCCAAAACCTTGATGCCTGTCCAAAGGATGCCTCCTCCTGTCTCCACCTCAGACATGAGAAGGGGGCTGCGGTAAACACTTCTGGTGCGGGAGTTCTCCAACTGGCCGCCGTCGATCAGGTTTCCATAAGAATCAAAGACATGGCCCAGGGCGTTCTCTGAATACTCCGCCGAAAGGCCTTCCTCCTCCAGCTCCATATCCATTCCCCGTCTCAGCCCGTATACGCTGTCAAAGGGAATGGCCCTGGCCGTTTTTCCGGAGGTTTCTGCCACCTCAAACCGGCGTTTTCTCCCTTTCTCATCAATGGTATATAAAATATCCCGCTTCTTCACGGAAATCCCATTTAAAAGGACTTCGATATTAAGCTCTGATACGGAAATGATCTTTCCTGCTGCCATGTCTACTCCTCTCCTCTGTTCTCCGGCGTTCTGGTCTTCATTTTTACAAAGCTGTCAATAACCCTGGCAAACTCCTTTTCCCTTCCAGCCCGTATTTCCAGCCGCTTTTTCTCCTCCTCCATCTCGTCAATGCGCTTTAGGGACTCGCTGGTGGCGTTCTGGCGCATCAGATTCTCCCCGGCCTTGCTGAACACATCTGCCAGCATGATCTCGTAATTGACATAGGAGATGACAAGATTGTGAAGCATCCGCTCCAGATCCCCCTCCACCACAAAGTCGTCCGTGTGGCTATCGGCACGGCGGCCATAGCCCTCCCGGCTGACAGGGTAAAGCTGTTTGTTCCTCAAGTCCACCTGGGTGGTATTTACATAGTGATTGTAAAGGATCCGTATTCCGGAATACTGCCGCTCCCGGATTCCCTTTACCACCGCTCTCTGCACCTGGCTCATATCCTGGCGGAAGGCTTCACAGTCCTGCTTAAAAAGCAGATGCTCCTGATGGTATACAGTCAGCTTCCTTCCAATCAGGATCTGCACCCCTTCTGTATCTTTTCTCGACTCCTCATTGATCCTGGAATTGAAATTGCTGCAAAAGCCGTAATCGCTGCCCAGGTAAATGGTGAGCACCGGCCCCTTTTCATTGACCCGGAGTACTTTCTTATCCAATACCAGGTTCCGGTTGTTTAAAATGCCGCTGATCATATCGGACAGCTGTTCCTCCATCAGCTGGTATTTGAGCGCTGTCTTTTTTGCGCTGTCCACCCGCAGGAGGGAATGAAAATTCATGACCTTCACTACATTCCTTACATTCATGCCCCTTCACCTACTCTACAATCCCGCGAAAACGCTCCAAAATCTCCTGCTCGCTCATGGGAGAATACTTGTACTGGTTCAGATTTTCCGACAGAAGGCGGCCCCGTCTCAGGCGCTCCCGCATCTCCCGGCTCATCTCCTCCTCATTGGCCAGCTCATAGACCTCCTTTGTCTCAAGGTAGCTCAAAAGCTCCCTGCGCACCCTTGCGCCCAGCTTCTTCATCTCCTGTGTCTGAACCGCTCCTCCCAGCCGGGATACCGAAAGGCCATAGTTAATGGCTGGCTTCTGTCCTTTTTGGAAGTTTTTGGCAGACAATATGATCTGGCCGTCCGTGATGGAGATAATGTTGGTAGGGATATAAGCAGTCATGTCTCCTCCCTTTGTCTCCACAATAGGAAGAATGGTCACAGAACCTCCGTTTTTATGCTGGCATCCCTTTTCCAGAAGGCGGGAATGGGTATAGAAAATATCCGCCGGATAGGCCTCCCGGCTGGGAGCTTTTCCTGTCAGAAGGGACATTTCCCTATGGGTATTGGCGTGGCGTTTCAGGTCGTCTATGACTACCAGCACATCGGTTCCCTGAAGCATGTATTCCTCTGCCACTGATACCGCCACATAGGGGGTGAGGTAAAGAACCGGGGAAGGATCATCGTTGAAGGCAGCCATGATCACCGTGTGCTCCATCGCTCCCCTTCGGTAAAGCTCTTCGTACACATTCCGCACATCCTTTTTTGTCTTTCCGATGGCCACATAAATGCACAGCACATCATCTCCCCTCTGGTTTGCAATGGTATCCAGGCAGATCTGGGTCTTTCCTGTCTTCTTGTCTCCTAAGATCAGCTGCCTCTGGCCCCTTCCAATGGGATAGATCAGGTCAATTCCGGCAATACCGGTTTCCAGGGGCCGGATCACCGGGGTACGGTCCATAATGGGGATGGGCGGCTTTTCGATCTCAACATGCCTTACATGGTCAAAGGAAGCATTTCCCAGGCGGTCATGTCCGAATATGTCAATGATCCGTCCCACTGAGTCCGGGGAATAGAGGGCATCAAAAAGCTCCTTCTCAGCAACTACCGGATCGCCTACCTGGATCGCCCCTACTCCCTGTACCACTGCTACCATGACAAAGCTGCGGCGGATGGCGCTTACGTAGCCTACGGCCCGCTCCCCGATCCTCACCCGCTCCATGAAGGCGGCCTCCTCTAAGCCCTCTACCTCCAGTATATATTCCTTGACAGCCGTTACCCGGCCCACCTGATACACATTATCCTCCATCTGCATCTGACGGATCTTCTGGCTGATCCAATCGTCCATATATCTGCCCATTGTCTGACTCCTCTTACTCTAACCTATCATCAATACTGTAATCGTACAGGCGGTCCCTGTAGATCAATTTTATCCCCTCGCAGATGGCGGGATCTGCTTCCCAGCAAACTCCCTCTTCCGGTTCTGCCGCCTGGGCCGGCGAACTCCTGACCGTCACCTGGTCTGACACGGAGGCAAAGGCCCCCTCCAGCCATTGGGAAAAATCAACGGCGGATCCATTGGGATGCTCCTTTTTCCACTCCTCATAAACGGCAAGCTGCTTCCCGTCAAAAACCTGGGCCAAAAGCTCCTCCTGCCGCTTTAGAGGAAGAAGGGAGATCTGATACAGATTTTCAAAGGTAAGGATCTGCCTCATTCCCTCCAATATGCTCCTCCACTCCTTCTCCTTTTCGGTGTCCTCAGGAAGGCTTTGGCAAAGCTCCCTCACCATCTCAGAAACAGGTATGCCAAAAGACTGGCGCACCTGGTTATAGGTTCGGGCAAAGGAGGAGTCCCGGAATACAGCCGTAAAAGCCTGAGGCTTGGGCCCTTTGGGAACGGCCTTGGAAAAACCATTTTCCCTTTCTTTCTGCCGTTTCTTTTCCATAGCCAAAAGAAACTTCTCCTCTTCTTCCTTTAAAAGCTCCAAACGCCGGCTTTTTTCCTCCAGCATCCGATCATACATTCCAAAAAGGCGTCCCGCATCCCGCTCAATCTGCCTTCCGGCTGCCCCGGCCATCTGGCGCAGGATAAACAGCATGAATACATTCATGATCACCAGCACCATAAGCACTGCTAAAAATACATAGACCATATGAGCCTCGATTCTCCTAGGAAAGGAAAGGGTTAAAGAACATGAGCATAAAAACAAAGGCAAACAGGAGCAGCAAAAGCACAGTGAGAACCACCGCCACGATCATCACTCCCTGTATAATATCGCTCTTTGTCTCAGGGTTCCGTCCAATGGCCTCTGCCACCTTCGCACCCAAAATCCCCAGGCCGATCCCTGCGCCCAAAAAAGCCAGGCCCAGGATCAGCCCGATGGCTGTCATGGTTGAAGCTAAAATCTGTTCCATAATGTTTTCTCCTCTTTATGTATCTGACTGACTCTGTGGTTCCCTTTCCTGGCTTATATTCCCGAAAATGTCAGGCGTCAGACGGATCACTGCCGGATCCTCCGCTGTTTTCCGAGCTTCCGCTTCCGGAACTGCTTCCGCCGGAGCTTCCCTCCGAATCGCCGCTTCCGGAACTGCTTCCGCCAGAGCTTCCTTCCGAATCGCCGCCTCCAGAACTGCTTCCGCCAGAGTTTCCTTCCGAATCGCCGCTTCCAGAACTGCTTCCGCCGGAGCTTCCGCTTCCAGTCCCTGTATTTTCTGAACTGCCGGATCCGTCTTCCGTATCATTGGATCCGTCTCCTGCACTGTCTCCTGTACCGCCGCCAAGGCTTCCGCTGCCGTCGCTTTCCTCTTCTTTGCTGTCCTGGTCTTCGGGACTGCCGGTTCCGTTTCCTGAACTGTCACCGGATGCCCCGCTGTTCTCCTGGCTTTCTCCCTGTCCGGCGCTTTCGCTTTCACTGCTTTGTGCATCTCCCGGAGCCGTATCCTGAGAGCCCTCTGTTTCTTCCATATGCTGGCCTCCTGTGTTTCCTCCGGATGCAGATCCTCCTGCAGAAATCCCGCCAGGAGCCTGATTGCTTCCGTCATAATCCGGCACTTTAAAGGAGGCCTGTCCCGTCACCTGGGCTTCTCCCTGGTTCATGGTGAGAAAGACGGTCAGATACAGGCCGCTGTAACCGCCCGACTCCTCCGGATAAGAAATGGTTCCCGACACCACTCCCGACTGGGGGCGGCTGGAGGTCAGATCGATGGTAAACCCTGTCACAGGCTGTCCACTTTCATCAAGCACCTGGATCTTGGGATCCGTAAGGCCCAGATCCTTGTCAAAGGAAGCTTTAAAACGGACATATGCTTTGGTCACCTTCTCTATAGTCAGGTCGATGCTGTTCCTGCTGGTTTCCCCATAGGTCACATCCATGACCACATCGTTCCCCTCGTCGTCCAGATAGGAAAGGGTCAATTTGTATCTGGAATCCTCCTCCAGGTTGTAAACCGTATATTCGATATCCGATGCGTCCAGATCATAGCTCTTTCCCTTATCCAGGACAGCCCTTGTCTGTGGGTTCACCTTTTGTACCTTTAGGCGCACAACACCGTAATACATAAGGGGATCCTCTACCAGG
>CABQJX010000151.1 GCA_902464595.1 uncultured Lachnoclostridium sp.
TGGATAATTCCTTACTGGCTGTAAGGGATATTAACCATAAACATATTGTAGTAGAATTGGAGGGAACTCAAAATGGAGAATGTAAAGAAATTCTTATTGGCACCAGATGAAAGCAAAGATGACTTTTGGGAAAGTGATTTTCTTATCTGGGTGGACTGGCGAGATTTCGATGACTCTATTATCAAATATTTCAATGATAAACTTCCTGATGAAGATAAAATTCAGTTCGAGTGTGTGGAAATAGAAAAAGAGCGAGAAATTGATATTTTCTTGTGCAAGAATGGTGTCAAAACAGCAATTCCTTATGCAGAAGATTGTACCGATAGAGATACAACATTGAAAAGTATTCAAGAGTATGTATCTCCGAAGTATCAAGTGCGTTGGTATATGGATTCGCTCGGCAGTGATACGCTCGCTTTCTGCATTGGACTTACTTCACAATGGGAGCAGTTAGAACAAGAATTTGGCTCAGAAAAGGTGGCTTATTATTTTGCACCGATACAGGCAGATAGCGTAATGTTTGAAATGGACATGGATGAAGTTTTCGATTTGTTAGAGCAAAGAGGAGAAGCCTAACTTCCAGCTTATAGTGGAGTTGTGCAAAGCAAAAAATCGAAAGCAGCAGAGGTAAAAGGAATGGAATTTAGAATTTGCGAGGGATGATTAAATGGAAACCATTGATAGGCTTATAGAAATGCAGTGCTTCATAATCGATTTTCTCCCAGAACAAGTTTCGGTAAAATGTGGAGGACAATTTTTCAAAGTAGAAAACTATCTGCTTAATAACTATGAACGCTATGGAATTTGCAATAGAGTAATCCAGATTATTTTGAAAGCGATGTGCTATTATCCTGTATCTGTTTACTGGGGGGGATGGATAGAAGCGCCTACACCAAATCAGATTGCTGAAATCATAGATACCATAATGAATAATCATTCCGGTGATGTCAGCCTATTATTCACAAACAAGGATGCGCTTCTTCAATTTGGATGGGATTGCTTGAATATCAGCATTTACAACCCTGATGAAGAGATGTGCGGACTGTTAAAAAAAATCGCTGCCTCTGAGGGGATGTTCTGGAGAAAGGCAGAGTAATAGCTTCCGGTTTGCAGGTATACTTGATTGAATAAAAATCTCTTGGATTTTTCCGTCTTTTTAGTGGCTGGTTCACTTCGGCAGCTGAACGAGTTTCTTTGGAGTACTTGTTTTTTGGGGGGGACAAAAGAATAAAGTAAAAATTGTAAGAATATAGAGGTATGTTTATGATGAAAATAATCTATTTTATTCCGGCAGTACTGGTTCTATTATTTTATAACATAGTAGGGTTCACCGCCGGCTTTGGCTCAATCAGCCCTTGGGTATGGGTTTGTATCAGTATTCTGTTTCTATCCGCAGCCGTTATGCATAAGAAAAAGTGGTATGGCTGCATAGGTGGGTTTGCTGTGGGATGCTTATATATTTATATGAGCACCAAATGTACAGGGCACCACATCAATCTTGAAACACCCTTAGGGATTATTTTATGCATTTATTATGTGATATGCGGCTGGGCAATTTGGAGACAAACAAAATGCAAAAGCTGTTGAAAACTAAAATATAAATGGATATACCTATGTTAATTTAAGGCAGAACCAGAATTAAAAGAAGCTGCTTCATGGTTCAAGGAGATGATGAGCCTGATATGACAAGAATGTATATCCATAGCACAGCAGCTGTCCGATCCTGTGTCCTTCCCGGATCAGCGCAGTGCCTACGCCCTTCCTTTGATATTCCGGAAGTACCGCCAATGGCGCTAATGCCAGTACCTCTCTTTCACCAATCGTTGCTTTTGTAAACATAATATATCCCATGATTTTCCCCTTTTCTTCTGCCACCAAAGCTAATTCCGGGATATAAGCGTTTCCTTTACCGTCTTACAAGCTTTCTTTCACATTTCTTTAAAATTTTAGGATTTTCCTATCTTCCCATGCCTTTTTAATGATTGTTCTAATAATTCAAAATTGTCAGAAAGATAATCAATCGTTATCAGCATTTTTCCGTTGCGGTATAAAACCATCTGGTTCTTTTTCCCTATTTTTACATGCTCAATTTCATCTATCTGTATAATTATGTTTTTCCGCAATAAACGCTGTATCTCCATCTGATCCCCATTTACTGCAATCTTCCATCTGCTTGCCCAGAATACAACCAAGAGGCCAATTGCCATTATGCCCAAACACATCCATAAATGCCCCTTTGTTACAGTTGGGTTTTCCAATATTTTAAATGTAAAAAAAACGCAAAACATAAATAATCCCAAGCCAAAAAAAGCTGTATATACATACTTTAATGCTTTAGGCATTTTAACTATGTAACAGGATCCATTCTGGTCAGAACCCGATAGGATATTTTTCCTATTATACAAAGAATTGATCGCAAAATATATCACATTCATCGCAATCGCATATATAAGAAATTTTATCATAGTTCCCATCTTCCATTCCTCCCTGTCAAGCCATCTCTAATGGTACACGTTACAGCAGATAAAATTATAAAATTCAATCATAACGCAGCAGATATTTTTCAGCCTATTTCACACCGTAAAAATCAAAAGAGTGAGCAGGCATAATCTTGTCATACTCACTCTTTTGGTTCTCTGTGAACGAAACGATCATTTTTTATTCTGCTTAAAACTGCACAACATCCTTGATCTCCTGAGCTCTCTCTACCTGCTCTGCATAGAGCACAGGGCCTTCTCCTCTGTAGTCCTTCTGATACTCAATTCCTACCTTAGCCCGCACCTTTACCCACTGCTTTGTCTTGTAGCTTTCCGCATCCGGCCATTTACACATAAAGCCCAAAAAGGTCATATCTGCTTCACAGCAGGTCATCGCCATACGCCCAGGTACAAACTGCCCCTTAGGGAATTTAGGGGATTTTAAAACCATGGCAGTAAATTCCACCACCTTGTCCTTGTAACGCTCCGGCTGATCCATACAGTCAATATACCAGATACCATAATCCTCTGGCTTGATCTCAATAACCTCTGCATTGATGTCATAGGGAAGGTCTTCCTCCAGAGCAGCCTGCTCAATCTCGCCTTCTTCGTCCTCCAGGACAATTTCGCTGTCCCGGCTCATAGCCCGTATCGTCCGCCGGTAGGAGGTCAGCTTCTCATCAGGTATCCCGTCACAGCGGTTTACAATTACCAGCTCAGAACCGCGCAGCATAGCTCCAAGAAGCGGCTTCATGTTCTGGACATAGAGCTCAAAGGTGGAACCGTCAATAATGGTGATCTGCTGGTAGATGGTCCAGTCATCCGGAAGTTTCAGGTCATCCTGATTCCACATGCCATTCCACTCAAGAAGTACACGCTCCGGCCGGTAGATCACTTCCAGCTCATTCATATACTGAGGAGTGAGCTGAGACATTTCCTCCACGTATACCACCGCTGTATTATGCTTTTTTAACTTCTTTTCGTCATACTCCGTATCTCCCTCCTCACATACAATAAGAAGGGTCTTGCCCTCGGTCTGAAAATAGTCCTGCTGCATAGTAAAATCCAAAAATTGGGTTTTGCCCGCCTCCAGAAAACCGTTGACCAAAAATACAGGCATCATATCGTCATCTATCTCGTAAGCCATCTTTCTCCCCTATCCTCTTGCAAAGGCGCTGTTTAATTCTTCTTCCTTCAAGCTGGAGCCGATCACGCAGACTTTTCCAGTATAGTCCGGTCTTCCCTCGCGGATCTCATACTGCTCCGGAACTAAGTCGAAATACAGCCATTCTCCCGGATTCTCTGTCGGCAGCATTCCCTTTGCCCGCAGCACGTCTCCAAACTCTGCTGTGGAGGAGATACGTTTCAGAAGATCCTCCAATTGCTCTCTGGTCACGGGAACGATGGTCTCGATCCCCCAGCTGGTGAAAACTTCGTCTGCATGATGATGCTCATGGTCGTGGCAGCCGCATTCCCCATCATGGTAATGGTGCTCGTGGTCGTGGCAGCCGCATTCCCCATCATGGTGATGGTGCTCATGGTCATGGCAGCCGCACTCCCCATCATGGTGATGGTGCTCATGATCGTGATGTTCATGGCTGGCACGCACCTCCGCCATCAGATCATCCAGCATCGTATCCTTCTTCTCAATGATCTCTAAAAGCTGGCTTCCGGTCAGCTGATCCAGGGGGGTAGTGATAATGGAGGCTCCCTGGTTCTTTTCCCGGATCAGCTCCACATCCTTCTGGATTTTGGAATGATCCGTAATATCCGTGCGGCTGAGGACAATGGTTCCTGCATTTTCAATCTGATTATTGAAAAACTCGCCGAAATTCTTCATATACATTTTGCATTTTGCCGCATCTACAATGGTGACCGCACTGCTTAACTCCACATCCATGTCTGCGGACACACCGATCACTGCTTTCATCACATCTGACAGTTTGCCGACGCCGGAGGGCTCAATGATGATCCGGTCAGGCTTGTACTGGGTCAAAACCTCTGCCAGGGAAGCTCCGAAATCACCGACCAGAGAACAGCAGATGCATCCAGAATTCATCTCCCGGATCTCAATTCCGGAATCCTTCAAAAAACCTCCGTCAATACCGATCTCACCAAATTCGTTTTCAATCAGAACAACCTGCTCATCTGAAATAGCCTCCTGCAGGAGCTTTTTGATAAAGGTAGTCTTTCCTGCTCCCAGAAAACCAGATATAATATCAATTTTTGTCATACAAATATTCCCTCTTTCCTATATGCTCTCTATGTCTTCCTGCCCGGAACAGACTCCTTGATGCTGTCGTTTTCCTTTCGAGACAGGATAGATCACTTCCGTTTGTCAATTCCATATTGTGGCACATCTGGGAGATAAAGTCAAGCTTGTTACTTGTTAATTCCCTACTCATTCCCGTTAGATGTTTTCTATGCATTTCTTTAAAATCGGCCTCTCATTTTCTTTCTTCCACACTGTTTAATCGATCCGGATGCACTACAAAGCTGACATCTGCCATTTTCTCAATCAATGCGTCCCCATCGTGCTCCAGTTTGTATTCCAGCTCCTCCCGATACAGGGGGATCACCTGATAGAAGCTGACCTCCCCGCCGCCCGGCAAAGTGCAGACCTCTCCGCCTTTCTCAACACCCTGGGGCCCGGTCAGAAGGCTGGCACAGAGCTTTGTGTCTTTTGCAAAGTCCTTCTCATTGTCTATAGTATGGCCAAAGCCAAGCCAAGTCTCACTGGCAATCGGCAGGCGGGCCAGCACCTTCAAAAGGCCAATAGGCCAGTACCACTGCTCATCCTTCAGGGATTCCTCATCCAGTTTCCAGCTCGGGGGCAGAGCGATGGCCAGCTCCGCCCGCTCCAGCTTGTATTCCGCCAGTTCCTCCG
>CABQJX010000152.1 GCA_902464595.1 uncultured Lachnoclostridium sp.
TTGTGGTGATTTTTGCAGTTTACCTCTTGACAAAAGTCATTACATATCAGTTCAGCCATACATCTTCTTGTCCGTTTGAAACGGACAAGAAGCATTGGGGGTCTGCCCTATGAAGATTCAGACAGGAAAATGATCATGAAAACAAGCTTTCAACCCATTTTTCTGTCTGAATCTTCGCATGGCTGAACTGTTACAAAAAATACGCCCTGGGAGAGATATAACTCACCTCAAGGCGTATGTCTGCTTTATCTTTTCCGAAAAAATTTACCCTTCCAGAAAGATCCCCTTAGATTTTCTCGTAATGCTCTACATTGATAACAAAAATGGTAGCCCCGCCCACCTCAACGGACATGGGCATAGTAGCGTAATTTACCATGGTAGTGCCGGATATATAAGGCATATTCACCGTCAGCTTCTGGTGCTGCCCGCATTCCTGCTTGATAATATCGATCACTTCCTGTACCTTTTCGTCATCAGCGCCGATCATCAAAGTGGTATTTCCCTTTTTCAGGAATCCGCCTGTGGTGGAAAGCCTGGTCACGCTGTAGTGATGCTGGGTCAGCTGGCTTACTACATCATCCTCGTTATCATTCCTTACGATCGCATAGATTAATTTCATGAGCTGAACCTCCTTCCCTTCTATTGGGTACAGTATAGCATATTTTTTCCAAAATTGGTACTGCAACTTTCTTGGGTTTCCGCATTTTTCTTATCTGTTTTTTCTTACCTGTTTTCCTCAGCCGGCCTGGTTCCCAAAGTAATGGACACCTCATGCTCTACATACGCTCCGTTTACCAGGGACTGAACCGTCAATGTCACCTGGGATCCCCCCTCATAATAGGTCAGCATACGGGTCAGCTCATCCATCGTAGTCACAGACTGGCCGTCAAATTTGGTAATAATATCCTTTTCTTTCAGGCCAGAGGAAGCGGCTGCACCGCCGTCTACAATTTTATAAACGTAAACTCCGATGGGCATACCATATGCCCGGGAAGCGGCTGCATCAATATTGGTCACCTGGATCCCCAGATAACCCTGGGCGTCTTCCTCCACTGCCACACGTGTTTTCTTTGTCATCAGACCGCCTAAAATGTCCTGGGCCTTTGAAATAGGAATGGCAAAGCCCATACCCTCTACCTCTGTGGAAGCTGTCTTGGCTGCGTTGATGCCGATCACATTTCCCTGAAGGTCAATCAGGGCTCCGCCGCTGTTTCCGGGATTAATGGCCGCATCCGTCTGAATGAATGTATGCTTGAGCCCATTTTCATCTGTGATCTCACGGTCTAAGGCACTCACATACCCTACGGTTACAGACTGGCCATAGCCCAGCGCATTTCCAATGGCAATAACCTGCTGTCCTACCTTGATCGTGTCCGAATTTCCCAGAGAGGCCACTTTAATCTTGCTCATCGTGTCCGCCGGTATATCATTTAGCTGAACTGCGATAATTGCCAGATCCGTTGCGGAATCCGTTCCCTTTACTGCCGCCTTTACGGTATTGTCATCGGAAAAGGTAACTGACAAGTCAGAGGCAGCTGACACTACGTGGTTATTTGTGGCGATCAAAAGCTCTGAATCCGTTTGGTTGACAATGATCCCCGATCCGCTGCTCTGGGCTGTGTAGGTCTGGGATCTTCCAAAGAAATCTCTCTGCTCGATGGTCATGGTATCATGGATCGCCACAATGGAGGGCATGGCCTGTTCCACGATCCCTGATACATCGCTGACAGGAGAAGCTGACACGCTCTGAGCCGCCCCGCTTGTCTCAGGTACGAAAGCAGGGGCCTGGCTTTCTGTCTGCAAAACAGGTTCTGCTGATGCAGCTGCCAGCCGGTTCCCTACATAGTTGATGCCTGCCATCACGCCGCCGGACACCGTTCCAAACAGGACGGCTGCCACAGTGATGCCTGCTGCCCGGCGGAACATTCGGCCTTTTCCTGAATTTTTTTTCCGTTTTTCACTGGGATAGGGAGACGGCTCTCTCCAGACCGTTTCCTGCTGACGGTAAGGAGCCTGTTCCTGATCCGTTCTTTCCTGTCTTCCCTGTTCCAAACGCTCCGGCGTAGTCCAATTCACTCTCTGTTCTTCTCTCTCGCTTCTATCCATGTTTTCTCTATCTCTATCTTCGTACATATGAATGCTCCTCTCATCCCCTCCTCTTCCAGGAGGTCTGTTTTCTTTTGATGACATTACTATACGAAAAAAAGTTGATGGATCTGTGAAAGAATTGTGGAAATTTTGTGTCCATTTTCCTGAGCGCTTCGGAAAATGGCTGTGGACGGATCGATCATTTCCCGATATAATAGGCGTAATCCCATTCGGACAAGAAGCCCTCACCGGCCAAAACAAGCAAAGGAGCTGTCAGATCATATGAACACAGTTGGCATCATCGCGGAATACAATCCCTTCCATGGAGGCCACCATTTTCACATAGAAGAAGCAAAAAAAAAGACAAGCGCCGATTACTGCGTCGTTGTCATGAGCGGTGATTTCGTCCAGAGAGGGGAGCCGGCTGTTTTTAACAAATATCTCCGCACAAAAATGGCTCTCCTTGGAGGAGCGGATCTTGTAATTGAAATGCCATCCCCCTTTGCGGTCAGCAGCGCGGAGGATTTTGCAGCCTGCGGAGTCCATCTTCTCAACCAATTAGGGGCAGTGACTCATCTCTGTTTTGGGAGTGAAGATGGGGATTTAGAAGGGATCTTAAATATAGCCAAAATCTTGGCAAATGAAACGCCGGACTTTTCAGCCCGGCTCCAGGAAGGGATCAAAATGGGACTCAGCTGGCCGAAGGCCAGGAACCTTGCTTTAGCCCAGGAATTTCAGACAGAAAACGATCCGTGGAAAATGGAATGGCTCAACGGCCTTCTGGGCTCTCCCAATAATCTTCTGGGCATCGAATACTGTAAGGCCCTTCTCCGCTTCAAAAGCAGGATCCAACCTGTGACGATCAAGAGGACAGGACAGGGGTATCATGACTCCTCCATCGAGGAAGGACAGGCTTCCGCCTCCGCCATCCGAAAAATCCTTGCCAAAGGGGAACAAAAGACGGATCCCTCCTGCTCCCTGCTGATCCGCCATATTCCCTCAAAGGTTCTTAAACTGTATCCCCAGGGGCGAATCCTCACCCCTAACGACTGCTCCGGCCTTTTAAATTATCGCCTCCTTACGCTGGTTCAAGAGGGAAGGGATCTGACCGCCTACGGGGATGTATCAAGGGAGCTGGCCAAACGGATAAAAAACTGTCTTCTGGAATATGAAAGCTGGGAGGGGCGCATAAACCAGCTAAAAACAAAGCAGTACACCTATACAAGGATCAGCCGCGCTCTGACCCATATTTTATTGGAAATCACAGACCAGAAAATCCTCATGGCAAAAAAAGCCGGATATGCCCCCTACGGAAGAATCCTTGGCTTTCGACGGGAGGCAGGGCCTCTTTTGTCTCTCCTGAAAGAGCATTCCTGCATCCCTCTGATCACCAAAACGGCGGACGCTTCCAGGATCCTCTCAGGAACAGCGCTGGAGCTTTTTTGCCAAGATGTATATTCCTCCCACGTCCGCCAAAGCATCGAGGCTGTCAAATATGGGGAAGCAGTAAAAAATGAGTATAACCAGCCGGTCTGCATCATCTAAAATAAGAGCCTGCCTATTTCAGCTTTCTATTTCCCTTCCCAAAACAGCTCTTAACCGGGAAAATCTCCTGTTTCAGGAAGCAGTTCCGGCGCCAGCAGGCGAACCACCGCAGGATCTGCATGCAAAAAGGTCAGAAGCTCCCGGATCTGCCTCCCGGTCTTCTCCCGCCGTTTTTCTGCTTCTGCCCGATCCTGCCGGACCGCGCGGATCAAAATATTCTTCGGAGTGTGCTCCATATCGATAAATTCCAGGATCTGGGTGCGGTAGCCGCGATACTCCAGGGTTTGAGCCCGGATCCCATCGGTATACAGGGCTGCCATACGCTCCTTAACTAACCCGTACTGGAATACCGGTTCCATACATTCATTTTTTATCTGTCCATTCAGCTCATGCTGGCAGCAAGGCACAGACAAAATCACCTTCGCCCCCCAGTTCACAGCCTTTTCCAA
This sequence comes from uncultured Lachnoclostridium sp., assembly GCA_902464595.1. GTDB lineage: Bacteria > Bacillota > Clostridia > Lachnospirales > Lachnospiraceae > Enterocloster. The sequence goes on from CABQJX010000152.1 coordinate 4,083, forward strand.
TGCATAATCGGTAGCCAGGTCGCAGGCGTGAAGGGTCACTACCATATCCACCTGATCCGCTCCCTCATAGGAAGCAATATCCCCACAGCAAAAGGACAGGCTCTCATACCCATACTCCCTTGCCAGACGGCTGCAATGATCGATCACATCCTGCTTCAGATCCAATCCTGTGATCCGTACAGGATAGCCCTGAAGCTCTTTTAAATAATGATACATGGCAAAGGTGAGATAAGACTTTCCGCATCCAAAGTCAATGATTCGGGTTTCTTTTGTCTGATCCAAATTGGGGAGGATGTCCTCAATAAACTCCAGGAAACGGTTAATCTGCCTGAACTTGTCATACCGGCTGCGGACGATCTTCCCTTCCTTCGTCATTACGCCAAGATCGATCAAAAAGGGAACCGGCTTTCCTTCCTCCAGAATATACCGTTTTTTCCGGTTATGGGAAAGAAGGGATAACCGGTCCCGGTTCCGCTCCGATTCCTGACCCGACTGATTGGAACGGATCCTGACCGGCTGCGGTTTTTTCTTTACCTTTACCGTCACTTTCCCCTTTTTGCTCACCAGGATCAGCGCTGTTCCCAGACCGGAAGCGATCTCAGCCTGGCGGAACTCTCCCTCCAGCAGCCCTGTCACATAGGAAATTGTCTCCGGCAGGCTGAGATTTTGGTGGAATGCCTGCTTTCCCACCTGTTCCTCTGCCTGGAACACCAGCTCCCCCCGCAAAAGCAGGGGACGGATCCTGGATCTTACTTTCTTTCCTCCGTCAGCAGGATGGCTTATAAGGATCCGATCCAAATCTTCATTTAAAAACAGTTCCAACGCCTGGCTTATATTGCTCCGTTCTTCCTGTGTCATACTTCTCTCCTAAATTCTAGTTTTCCGCTGTCACCCAGCTGCTCCGCAGAAGCTTTGGGTGTCCCTCCAGATGAGCATAGTCGTTAAACCGCTCCAGCGTAAAACGATCTTCCTTTTCATTCCAGGACAGCTCCGTGATACTGCAGTTTTCCAAATTTTTTCCCAAAAGACGCCATTTAGCCAAGGGCATCTCCAAAATGCCTGCGGCAAGGGAACGGATCACGCCGCCGTGAGTGACCACAGCCACCCGCTCATACCCGCTATTTACAATCTCCCTCAGCACAGGCTCTGCCCGGCGGATCACATCCTCTGCACACTCTCCTCCCGGATAAGGAAGATCCTCCTCCATCCGCAGGACAAACGCATGAGTAAATAAATTGTGAACAAATCCCCTTTTTCTGGTATGA
>CABQJX010000153.1 GCA_902464595.1 uncultured Lachnoclostridium sp.
ATAAGTCGGGGCTAATACTTAAAGTTTTTCGGGACATTTTCAAAAACGCTTGACAGTATTGAGTGCTAATTTCTTGTAATTTTATCCTTTTTTTACAATTTGCTGTTTCTTTTTTTTACCATTCGTATTACAATAATAGTACCAAATGGAAGAAGAAAGGGGTTTTGTCATGGCAAAAAAGGGATTTGGAAAATTTATGGCATTCGCGGCTGTGGCCGGAGCAGTAGCCGCAGGCGTTTCCTATGTTCTCCGGTATAAAACTTACCATAAGGAACTGGAAAAAGATTTCCGGGAATTTGAGGATGGCGGCACAGAGCCGGATGGAACAGGAAACGATCCTTCCGTTCACGACGTTGACGCCCACAAACTGGACCGCAGCTATATCTCCCTTTCCTCCAGCAAGGATGAGTTTAAGGTAGCTGCTAAAGATATGGCCAATGCTACAAAAAATGTTCTCAAGGACGCCGGAAGCCTGCTGTCTGATACTGCCCATGAGGCCGTTTCCGCTGCGGTTGACACGGCTCAGATCGCCCTTCAGACCGTCCGCTCTAAAAAAGCAGAATTTGAGGAAAGCCGTTCCCAGGAAAAGGAAGAAGCTCCTGCATTGGAAGACGAGGGCTTTTTGGATGACGACTATGTAGATGAAGATGATCTCTATGATTACCGCAGAATGGAGGAAGACTCCTATCCTGCTGAGGCTCCTGTTACAGTGGATTATGACAGCCTCCCGGAGGCTGACGAGGAAGTCGGGAAAGAATCCCCGGAGGCAGCTGATTTTAAGGAAGGCTCCTTTGACAACGATCCCTCCTCTGCTGTAATCGAGGAAGATACTTTATAACGGCCCAAAAGCGGCTCCTTCACTCACAGGGAAATCCGGCCATAAGGACTTCGGAAGCGGGCCATAATAGAACAGGGAACTTCAAAGAACCATTCTTTTGCAGCTCCCTGATTTTTTATGCCAATTCTGCAATCTATCAACAGATCAGCAGAAAAGGGGAATAAAACCTTTTGCCCCAGCATCATGTGCATATATCTCCTTCTTTATCCCTCCCACAAAAGAGGATTGACCCATATGGGCTGTCCGGCCACGGATTCTTCCAGGATATATGCATGATTTTCATCCTTTTCAGACATCAGCTGATATTCCCCTTTTTCCGGCAGATGAGCCCACCTGTCGTCCAACTGAATAATCCCATGTTCTGTCTCGAATCTCCAGGTCGTTTTCTTTCCCTCTTCACTTTCTGTCCGGTACTCTACTTCCCCTTCCATCTGATCTCCTGCAAATCTTCCCTTGCGCTCAGCCTTCCTCGGCTCTCCCTGGGGAACCTTTTCATAATAGCAATATCCAGTGCGCCCTGCCCCTTCCAATTTTCCATCTTTCCAGATTCCCTGGGCATACTCATACCGGGGCGCTTCCAAATCCACCACCTGAAACGCTAAGGCCTCCCCCTCCGGCTTTCCATGTTCAAACCTTCCGAAAAACATAGTCTTGGCCATCGTAAGAACCAGCCCCTCTCCCGACAAAGATGGCTGTCCCTCTGTCTGGTCTTTTAAAAATACTTCCCCATCATACAGATACCGTTCTCCCTTCATCACCCCATAAAATAAATGATCCAGCTGTTCTTCCTCCTGATCCGCCAGGCGGGCCGCCTTCTCCATATCCCCCTCCTCCAGATATTCCATCAGCTGTCCCAAAAGCCTGCGCTGGGAATCATCTGCTTCGGGAAGTGCATCTTCCTTTCTGTTTTCTGCTTCTTTCCCACTGTCCAGGGATGCCTTTTCACCTGCCCTCACTGCCTCCTCTGCCTCATACCCGGATTGATTCCTATTTTGGAGGCTCCGATCTTTTTGTCCCAAGATCAGGGCAAATGACAGAACCGCCCCAAAGGCCGCCGCTGTCGCCCAGTCCGTCCAGTTGTCCCGCTTTCTGCTCATCTCTCTCTCCTTTTTTGTGATTTCCCCTGTGATTTCATGACCAAGCTTCTATCAGCCCTCTTGTCCCTTCCTGTATATCTGATTCACTGAGGCTGGCATATCCTAACATCACTGTGGATTCAAACTGTTTCTCCGGCTTGCCAATGAGACAGTCTGACAGGCCGTACACCCGTATCCCTCTGTCTGCTGCCAGGGATATGAGCTTCTCCTCAGCCATCCCCTTTTTGTGGGTCAGAAGCACGTGAAGGCCCGCATACTCCCCTCTGATCTGAAAATCCTCCTCCAGTTCCCTTAATCCCCCTAAAAGCCCGTCATGTTTTGCCTTATACAAGGCTCTCATACGGTTTAAATGGCGTTCGTAATAGCCTTCTGTAAGAAATTGGCAGAGCACCGTCTGGTCGATCCTGGAAACAGTGGAAAGGTAAAAGCCTGCTTTTTCCCGATATGCTGCAAGCAGCTGTTCCGGCAGTACCATAAATCCCACACGGATCGCAGGGGCAATGGATTTGGAAAATGTCCCCATATAAATCACCCTTCCCCTTTGATCCATACCCTGAAGGGCGGGAATCGGCTTCCCCTTGTACCGAAACTCACTGTCGTAGTCATCCTCGATCACATAACGCCCTGTTCCCCCGTCAGCCCAGGCCAGGATCTCCTGACGCCGCTTAACTGGCATGACAATGCCTGTAGGATATTGATGAGAAGGCATCACATAAGCGATGTCCGCTCCGCTCTCCTCCAGCCCTTTTACCTCCATGCCGCGACTGTCCATACTTACCGGGATCACCGGATACCCAGCTCCTCCCAGAACTCTGTACGCCTGTTTATAAGTAGGGCTTTCCATAGCTACCCTCTTTCCCCTGCCAAGGATCTGGGCCAGAAGCATCAACAGATATTCGCTCCCTGCTCCCACTAAGATCTGCTCCGGCCTGCATTCTACCCCCCTGGCTGAATGAAGATAAGCGCCAATAGCAGCCCGCAGGGCATATTCTCCCTGGGGATCCCCTGCTCCAAACATCTCTTTATTGCCGTCCACCAGTGTATTCCTGCTGATCTTTCTCCAGGTATGGAAAGGAAAATGATCCAGATCAATCCCCCTTGGAGAAAAATCCACCAGCCACGGCTCCCCCTTTTTTGTCTCCCCTATCTTTGGGATCTGCTGCCTTACCTCCACCAGCTCCTCAATCTTGCAGACAAAATACCCCCGGCAGGGAGAAGCTTCAATGTAGCCTTCTGACACAAGCTGATCGTAAGCCATCTGTGTAGTGCTGCGGCTGACCCGCAGATTGCTGGCCAGAACCCTGGTTGAAGGAAGACGGCTTTTCGCCTTCAATCCCCCCCTGCGGATCTCATTTTTTATATGTTCATAAATCTGTTCATAGAGAGGACGGTTTGACTGATTGTCAAAAGGTATCATCAATTCCAATTGGATTCTCCTTCCTGAAAATAAAAGGGAGTAACAGGCGCGGCACAGATACACAGTATGGAGACAACTGTACATTGTAAACCTACTCCCGCAGGTTTATAATATAAGTAGGAGGAAAAGGCTATTCTATCACATCATTCCCAGATTTGCAGGAAAAAGAAAGGAAGGGTGGCTATGAAAAAACAAGATCTGTCCGCATTAAAAAAACTACCGCCTAAGAAGAAACATTCTCTCACTTTTGGCTGCCTTATAGGTGCAGCAGCCATTGTCGCCGCAACCTTACTGGTTCATGTCATGGTCTTTGGATTCCTGAAGCAGCAGATTTCCCTGCGACAGCTTCCGCCTTGGTTTCTGCTGGCCGCCGTATTGTGCGTAGACGCATGCTTCCCCCTTCTCCTGGTGGCCTTGGCTTCCCTGATCAAGCACATCTTCCGTATACCAGCCCGCGGCCTGGAACGAAGGGTATTTACATTCAGCTATTTATGTCTGGGCGTCATAGCAGCAGCGCGGATCACCATGTATGCACATTTATACGTATTCTTTGCAGCACTGTTTGCCCTGGGTGTTCTCTCCTATCTATTTATGGCAACCCGTTTCCTCTATGAACTATTCAAATATCACTTTATTTCCTGCCGATATTACTAAAAGCCGGAAGCCCATTCTCAGGCTTCCGGCCTTTTTGCGCCTTCCTCTGCCAGCGCAGCTCTCCTATTTGGGGAGTTTAAAAGAACTCTTTAAGGATACAATACGGTTAAATACCGGATGCTCCGGTGTACTGTCCTTACAATCCACACAGAAGAAGCCGTTTCTCACAAACTGATAGCTGTCATAAGCTTTTCCCTCTGCCAGAGCTGGCTCTACATAACACTCCTTCAACACGGTCAGGGAATTGGGATTTAAGTTAAGGCTTCCATCTTCATTCAGTTTTCCCTTTTCCTCGTCCACAATATTCTCATAAAGGCGGCATTCCACCTGTCTGGCCGTATCCACAGCTACCCAGTGGATGGTTCCCTTTACCTTGCGGCCCTCAAAACCAGATCCGCTCTTTGTCTCAGGATCATAGGTTCCGTGGACAACCGTCACGTTTCCGTTCTCATCCTTCTCACATCCAGTACACTTCACAAAGTAAGCTCCCATGAGGCGCACCTCATTGCCTGGGAACATACGGAAATATTTCTTAGGAGGCTCCTCCATAAAATCCTCACGTTCAATGTAAAGCTCACGGCCAAAGGGAACCTTTCTGTCTCCCAGCTCCGGATTTTCCAGATTATTGGGAACATCTAACATCTCGATCTGCCCCTCCGGATAATTGTCGATCACCAGCTTTACCGGATCCAGGACAGCCATCATACGCGGCCGTTTTAACTTCAGATCCTCACGGATGCAGTATTCCAGCATCGCGTAATCCACAGAACTGTTCGCCTTAGATACTCCTACCAGATCCACAAACATTTTAATGGATTCCGGCGTATATCCGCGTCTTCTCAAGGCTGCGATGGATACCAGGCGCGGATCATCCCAGCCGTCCACGATATTGTCCTCTACCAGCTTCTTGATATAACGCTTTCCTGTGATCACATTGGTGAGATACAGCTTGGCAAACTCAATCTGGCGCGGCGGATTCTCAAACTCACATTCCCTTACGACCCAGTCATACAGAGGGCGGTGATCCTCAAACTCCAGCGTACAGATGGAATGGGTAATATGCTCAATGGCG
>CABQJX010000154.1 GCA_902464595.1 uncultured Lachnoclostridium sp.
TGGGAGGCCTCAAGGTGATCCTTCAGCTCTTTGACAATGCCAAGGGTGTGATCGGCATTGAGGATAACAAGCCGGAGGCAATTAAGAAGCTGACGGATCTGGTAAAGGATGAACCGCGGATCACCGTATGTCCCTTAAAGACAAAGTACCCTCAGGGAGGAGAGCGTTCCCTGATCTATGCAGTGACCGGAAGGAAAGTCAATTCCTCTATGCTGCCTGCTGACGTGGGCTGTATCGTAGACAATGTAGATACGGTTATTTCAATCTATATGGCGGTATGCAAGTCTACGCCCCTTATGAGAAAGATCATCACGGTCACAGGGGATGCAGTGGCAGATCCCAGGAATTTCAGCGTGAAGCTGGGAACCAATTACCAGGAGCTTGTTGAGGCAGCCGGGGGCTTTAAGGCAGAGCCGGAGAAGATCCTTTCTGGAGGCCCGATGATGGGCCAGGCTGTTTTTGATCTGAATATTCCGGTGAGCAAGACCTCCTCTGCTTTGACCTGCTTTACAAAGGATCAGGTGGCGGAGATGGAGCCCACTGCCTGCATCCGCTGCGGAAAATGTGTCAGCGTATGTCCAAGCCACATTATCCCGGTGATGATGATGGATGCGGCGCTCAGGGATGACTGCGAAGCCTTTGAAAAGTTAAACGGCATGGAGTGCATGGAGTGCGGAAGCTGTACCTATGTATGTCCGGCTAAGAGGCCTCTGACCCAGGCGTTTAAGGAAATGAGAAAGACAGTTGCGGCAAACCGCAGGAAGAAAGGGTAGGAGGGGACTTAAGACATGAGTAAATTATTGAATGTATCATCATCCCCGCATGTGAGGAGCCATGAGACGACCCACAGCATCATGCTGGACGTAGCCATTGCCATGCTTCCGGCATCTGCTTTCGGCGTGTTCCATTTTGGCCTCCATGCGCTTTTGGTGCTCATTGTGACAGTGGCTGCCTGTGTGCTCAGCGAGTATCTGTTTCAGAAGGGTATGAAAAAGCCTGTTACGATCTATGACTGCAGCGCATTGGTAACCGGTATGATCCTAGCGCTGAACATGCCTCCCCAGATCCCCTTGTGGATCCCGGTTTTAGGCGGCGTTTTTGCCATTATTGTAGTAAAGCAGCTGTACGGCGGCCTTGGACAGAATTTTATGAACCCGGCTCTGGCTGCCAGATGCTTTCTGCTCATCTCCTTTGCAGGAAAGATGACCGATTTCAGCTATGACGGTTTTGACGGCGTTTCCGGAGCGACTCCTTTAGCTGTGTTAAAGAGCGGCGGCGCTGTGGATGTGCCGGCTATGTTTGTGGGAAATATCCCAGGAACCATCGGCGAGGTGTCTGTGATCGCCCTCCTTATGGGAGCTGCTTATCTTCTGGCAAAGAAGGTGATCTCCATCCGTATCCCGGCTGCTTACATACTGACTGTAGTGGTATTTGCGGCTCTCTTTGGAGGACATGGCCTGGATCTCAACTATATTGGAGCCCATTTATGTGGCGGCGGCCTTATTTTCGGCGCATTCTTTATGGCTACGGATTATGTGACCAGCCCCATCACTCCTAAGGGCCAGATCCTGTTTGGTATCCTCTTAGGCGTGCTCACCGGACTGTTCCGTATTTTCGGCGGATCCGCAGAGGGCGTTTCCTATGCCATTATCATCAGCAACATCCTTGTTCCGCTGATCGAGAAGGTAACCCTTCCAAAGGCATTTGGAAAGGAGGGAAAGTAATCATGAGTAAGTCAGGATTTATGAAAGATGCGGTGATCCTGTTTGCGATCACTCTGATCTCAGGATTGGTATTAGGCGGCGTTTATCAGGTGACAAAGGAACCCATCGCCCAGGCAGAGATCGCTGCCAACAATGAGGCGTATAAGGCTGTGTTCGCAGAGGCGGAAACCTTTGAGGAGGATGAAGCCCTCACCGGAGCCATCGCTGGCTGCAATGAGGCGCTGGCCGGAATGGAATACGGTTCTGTTGAGGTCGAGAAGGTGTTAAAGGCAGTGGACGGCTCCGGCAGCCAGCTGGGCTATGTGATCACTTCCCTGTCCAATGACAGCTACGGCGGTGTGGTAAAGCTGTCCGTAGGCTTGAAGGAGGACGGATCGGTTACCGGGGTTGAGTTCCTGGAGATCAGCGATACCCCCGGCCTGGGCTTAAAGGCAAAGGAGCCGGAATTTAAGGACCAGTATGTGGGAAAGAGCGCTCCTTCTCTGACTGTGGTAAAGACAGGAAATGCAGGGGACAGCGAGATCAATTCCATCAGCGGCGCTACCATTACGTCAAGTGCAACGACCAATGCAGTGAATGCAGCTCTCTATTATCTGCATAACTGCGTTGAATAAACAGGAGGTGGGAACATGAATAAGTGTACAGAGCGTTTATATAACGGTATTGTGAAAGAGAATCCTACCTTCGTACTGATGTTAGGAATGTGTCCGACCCTGGCGGTGACCACATCTGCCATCAACGGACTTGGAATGGGACTTTCCACCACCGTTGTATTGGTATTTTCCAACTTGATCATTTCTGCTATGAGAAAGATCATACCGGATCGGGTCCGTATCCCGGCCTATATTGTCATTGTAGCTTCCCTTGTTACCGTAGTTCAGCTGCTTTTGCAGGCATATGTAAGAAGCCTTTACGCAGCTCTGGGAATCTATATTCCTTTGATCGTGGTAAACTGTATTATTTTAGGCCGTGCGGAGTCTTACGCCTCCAAAAACGGCCCGGCGGAGTCTGCCTTTGACGGACTTGGAATGGGACTGGGATTCACCGTGGCACTGACCTGTATCGGCCTGGTGCGTGAGATCCTGGGATCCGGCGCTGTATTCGGCCATGTGATCATCCCTGAGGATTATCACATCGCTATCTTTGTGCTGGCTCCGGGAGCATTCTTCGTGCTGTCTATCCTGACCGCCCTTCAGAACAAGTTTAAGGCTCCCTCTGCTACCAATACACAGACGCCTAAGTCTAAGCTGGCCTGCGGAGGCAACTGTCTGACCTGCAACGGCTCTGCCTGCAGGGAAAACCACGAGGCGTTAGAGGCGGTAAAGAGCCAGGCAGAGGCAAAGGCCCTGGAGGCAAAGAAAGCCGCAGCTGCAAACAAACAGGCAGAGCCAAAGGCTGCTGCCAAAAAAGAAGATTAGGAGGGTGGATAGATGAAAGAATTATTATTGATCGCCATTGGTTCCGCTCTGGTCAATAACGTGGTGTTAAGCCAGTTCTTAGGGCTCTGTCCATTCCTTGGCGTTTCAAAAAAGGTTGAGACCTCAGCCGGTATGGGGGCGGCGGTTATCTTCGTTATTACCATTGCTTCCGCTGTTACCAGCCTGATCTACACAGGGGTCCTGGAGACGCTCCATCTGGAGTATCTGCAGACCATCGTATTTATCCTGGTGATCGCGGCTTTGGTACAGTTTGTGGAAATGTTCTTAAAGAAGTCCATGCCTTCCCTTTACGAGGCTTTAGGCGTGTATCTTCCTCTGATCACTACCAACTGTGCGGTATTAGGCGTGGCCCTGACCAATGTTCAGAAATCCTATAACTTTGTGGAGAGCGTTGTAAACGGAATCGGCATCTCCGTTGGATTTACCATTGCTATCATCATGTTAGCAGGTGTCCGGGAGCGGATTGAGCACAACGATGTGCCTCATTCCTTCCAGGGTTCTCCCATTGTACTGATCACAGCCGGTCTCATGGCAATCGCATTTTTCGGATTTTCCGGATTAATATAGAAGGAGGAGAAGGAAAATGGTTACTGGAATTATTATGGCGGCAGCGATCGTAGGCGTCCTTGGTATCCTGATCGGGGTGTTTTTAGGCGTTGCCAGCGAGAAGTTTAAAGTAGAAGTAGACGAGAAGGAAATTTTGGTCCGGGGCGAGCTCCCGGGCAATAACTGTGGCGGATGCGGCTATGCAGGCTGTGATGCCTTAGCAAAGGCCATTGCAGCAGGCCAGGCGGACGTAGGGGCATGTCCGGTAGGAGGAGCTCCTGTAGCTGAGAAGATCGGCGCCATTATGGGCGTGGCCGGAGGAGCTTCAGAAAAGAAGGTTGCCTTTGTAAAGTGCAAGGGAAGCTGTGATAAGACCCGCGTGCAGTACAACTACTACGGATTAGATGACTGTAAGAAGGTATCAGTCGTACCGGGAGCGGGAGAGAAGGCATGCGCATACGGATGTATGGGTTACGGCTCCTGTGTCAAGGCATGTGCCTTTGACGCCATCCATGTAGTGGACGGCGTGGCTGTGGTAGATAAGGAAAAGTGCGTGGCCTGCGGCAAGTGCGTGGAATCCTGTCCCAACCATCTGATCGAGCTGGTTCCTTATAAGGCAGAGCATTTGGTACAGTGCAGCTCTCATGATAAGGGCAAGGATGTAAAGAGCGTCTGTGCCTCCGGATGTATCGGCTGTACCCTGTGTACCAAACAGTGCGAGTTTGATGCGATCCATATGGACAATAACGTGGCTGTCATCGACTATGACAAGTGTACCAACTGCGGTAAATGTGCAGAGAAGTGTCCGGTGAAAGCAATCATCTGACAATAAAAAAAGATCAGAACGATGGTTCTTTCCTTGCAGAGAGCAGCTCAAAATAGGCTGTTCTCTGCTTTTTTAATTGGTAAAAGAATTTTTGAAATTTCTAAAACCTTTTTCAGGTTCCTGTATCTACTATATAGAAGGGAAAATAATTACATTGCAGAAAGAGGGAGGAGCGCAAATGACATTACAGAAAGCAGTGGAAAGCATGAAAAACCATGATGAACAGTCAGAACAGGCTTTCCAATTCATTTACAAGGAGACATACCAGACTGCTCTGGCGGTAATCAAGCGGTACTGTGATGCTCCGGGGGATTACGAATATCTCCTTCAGGAAACTTACATACAGGTGTATCAGTTCATCGGCACACTCAATGATGGAACGAAGGCTCTGGCCTGGATTGAAGTCATAGCCGGAAATACAGCGATCCGGCACAATATGAAAAAATGGCCGGCCATGTTCTCTGACCTGGATGGCGGGGAGGGGAAGGCTTCAGATTTCGAGGCTGGATCAGGAACCTTCCATCTGGAAAAGA
>CABQJX010000155.1 GCA_902464595.1 uncultured Lachnoclostridium sp.
AAGGCAGAGCAGGAGCTGTCAGGGCGGGAAGCAGCAGAGCGGGAGATGATGGAAGGAGAGGGAAATCCAGGGGAAAATTCTATCAAATCCAGGGAAAATAAGATGAAAACTCAAAATGAGGAAAAATCTCAGAATAAGGAAACGGATCTGTCTGAGGAAAAATCTCAAAGTAAAGAAGAAGAAAACGAGAAAAAAACTCAGGAATATATCCCCGACCACCCTCCTATCCCGAAGGAAGCCAACCGCTGGGATTATCCGGACAGCAAAGAAGAAGGGGATGGGGATTCCAAGGATGACGGCTCAGGAAACTTAGGGGGAGGAAATGGAAGCAGCGGGGAAGAAGGGGAAGGAGGGGGCTCCGGCTCCGGCGGTTCCTCCCAGGGGCAGCCCGGCAGCCCGGACAGCTCTTTTGTGATGCCCCAGGCCTCCATGTCGCCTTTTACCTTTGGGGTATACGAGGCATCTGCCTCTCTGACCATTTCGGATCCGTCCCTTGCAGTCATCAAGGGGGTACGGCTTGTTTTCTACGAGAAGGACGCCTCCCGTGCCTCTTACCGGAAGCTTTACCGCACATCAGGCTCTGTGTCTGTAGAGCCGTTGAAGCCGGATACCGAGTATGAGGTGGAGGGATATTTTGATTATGAGCATCCCCAGTACGGAAAGCAGAGGGAAGTGTTTGCCCAGCGGGCTTACTGCGGCCGCACCCTTCCCATCTCCTCTCTGACGCCTTTGGAAATTTCCCAGAGACCGGGGGAAGAAATCTATCCCAACGGGATCCAGATTAAGGAGCTGACTGTAACCAGCGGGGAAAGCCCACAGGATCCCGGCACGGCGACAAAGTCTCAGACCGGGGGACAGAAGGAAAAAGCAGGCTCCGGGAAAAGCACCCTTTCTTACCTTTCATCGGTTCAGATGGAATTTGATAAAACAGGCTCTCCTGACTGGAACAGTCCGGAAGCAGTGCTGGGCTCCTCCCAGCTGTCCGCGCTCAAAAGAGGGGAAGGGGTGGATTGGAGAACCGCGGATATTCTGGATTCCAACAGCCGCTATCACTATAAAATGAAGTTTTATGACCGTTTTGGAAACCAGCTTCCCATTAAGGATCCGTCTGGGGCAGAGGGAGATGCCAGAACGTCGAAAGAGGCTCCGGCGGCCTCTGTCCGGGTTTCCAGGGACAGCAATGTGAACCGGCTGGAGGTACAGATCCAGATCGACAACCCGGACCGGGCTGCGTTCCGGGACTTCCAGGGAGCCGCCCGTCCCAGCCTTTTTATCACCACAGCCAGCAAACCGGATGCGCCCATCCGGTTTACGGTGGAGGGGGAGAAGGAGGAGTTCAGCAGGTACGTGCTGAGCAGCGATTCAAACAGGCTTACGATCACAAGCCTGCTGCCGGGAACCTCCTATACCCTATGGGTACGGGGAAGCTATGATCTGGAGGATGGCCGAACCTATGAAAATCAGGTAATGGGAAGCGCCCTTACCACTACGGATGCCCTTTCCAGTCTGGGAACGGTTAATTTTTCCATGGAAGCCTCAGATATTGGCCACAGCTCTGCCCTCATAACCTCCAGGCTGCGCTCTGCGGTGAACCAGGCTCTGTATCCTTACGTGTCAGAGCTGGAGCTGTCCTTGGAGAAGAAGGGGGAGAAGCAGTTCTCCTTTGCCATGAGGAAGGAAGAATTGGAAAAAAATTCCATCGGGCCGGATCAGAGAACCTATCTCCTGCGGGAAGGAAACCAGGGAAGCCCTTATGATCCCCAGATCACAGTGGTTCTTCCGGATACGGCTTCTGATTCCATGAGTGTATGGGACGCCCTTCTCACAACCGGAGAGCTGCGTGTTTGGTATAAGGAGGGAAATCTCGCCTCTGCATCGGATTACAAGGCAGTCCTTCGGGCCAAGGCAGTCCGGGGAGACAGCAACGGTACCGTGGAGGAGGACGTGACAGGACGGCATGATTCTGTCAATTTTAAGACACTGCGCCAGCCCGTGTATGTAAGCTATGATATGTCATTTATCAATGGCAGCACAGCCACCTTCTACGACTTCCGTGTCAACGACCCGGATAAAGCGGTGGCAGGAGGAAATCTTACTATGAGGGTGCGTATGGCGACCAACAATAAGGTAATGGCCATTTACACCTACACAGTGGAGCAGCTGGCAGGGATGAGCGAGCTGGTATTTGAGGGGCTGGAGGAGAACACAGACTATTTTTTGGATGTGATTGCCCTGGAATACAACGAAGGCTATTCCACCTCCTCCAAAGAGCTGCAAAAGGAGCTGTATCTGGAGGATCAAAGCAGGATTTCCTTTAAGACAGTGAACAGCCTGTCCGGATCCCTGACGGTGGAGAGCATGAAGAACGGATACCAGGAGCAAAAGCCCCAGGATGGTATCGGCGTAGAGAGCGTTAATCTATTTGACATCAATGACAGTGTCCTTGACAAGGCAGCGGGGAGCACGGGCCTGAACACCAGTAATGGAAACGTGGCTTCCGGTTACATCCGGGTAGACCAGGGCTCTGCCTACTATCTGGGAGGAGGGATCGGAACCTCAGTGGTAGAGTATGACCAGGATCAGACATACCTGCGCAATATCGACCGCAGCGGCATCTACGTCCCTTCCCAGAGCGCAGCCTATATCCGGGTCAATGTATCCGCATATAATATGGGGGCAGCCTATGTGAGCCGGATGCTCTATGGGGAATCTGACTCCAAGGCAAACCTGATCCGCAGCCAGGGCGTGTCCATCAAGCAGGGCAGCTGCCTGAGGGAGAAGACCGCTCCAAATGGGGATAAGAGTGTGACCGAGGAATCGAACCAGAAGGCTGCCAGCACTGATTTTATTTCTTTTGATTCCTCCAAGCCCCTGATTCGGCTTTACGCCAGCCCGGGGGATGCAGGAACCTTTGTAAACAGGGACTACCGTGCTGCCTTCTTCTACGATCAAGACCATAATTATGTGGGTTCTGTGGATCTGAACAATCTGGGGGGCATGATTCCGGTGACAAGCTATCCCCAGGGAGCCGTTTACGTGCGGCTGAATCTGAGTGGGGAATCGGAAAAAAGCCTGTTTCTAGGCCAGCCATCGGATCAGGTGTACGGAGAGAACCTTCTTGCCGACAGCCGGGTGGCCTGGCATGACGGCTCCTATGGAACCTGGAATAACCGTTACACAGACCAGGGAATGAACAAGCACAAAAAGTATTCCGATTATGTGGCAGTGAAGCCCTCCACCGTTTATGAGACCAGCTCCGGCTGTGAGGCCATCCAGGTGTTTGACAGCAAGAAGAATTTCCTGGGATATTTAGGAAGGGGTGTAAACTTAAAGATTTATCTGCGGACTCCTGAAAATGCGGCGTATGTGCGTGTCAACGCAGATTTTAAGGAGGACCACAGCCGGTTCCCTGTCTTACGCCAGTCTTCCCCGGTCTTTGACCAGACCGCTGTTACCGTGGGATTTGGCGTAAGGCTGGAGGATCAGGACAGGTATCTGGGAGAAGATCCTGCGTTCACCCTGGAATACGAAAAAACAGACAGCCAGGGACAGGTAAGCCAGTGGAAGGAGGAATATCCGGTAGACGGCCAGAGCCGTGTATTCCAGGCCTCCCAATATCTGAAAGACCAGGAGCCGGGATGCCATTTTACCATAACCCAGACCGTAGAGATCGGCGGACACCGCATTGTGCTGGATACATTGGCCTTTGATACCTCCAGAGCTTATAATATCATTTCCTCAGAGGCAGGGCTTCGGATGGCGAATTATTCCAATATGGATCATTATATCGTCACCAGCGATATTGAGATGAACCGATCCTACGTCATCGACTTTTTCTATGGAAAGATCGATTTCGGAGGCCACCGTCTGGTCATGAAGGATCAGCGAACCCTGGTTCAATATCTGTATGAAGGGGCAGAGATCACCAATCTGTCAGCGGAGATCACCCCTCCCAAGACTTCCATCAGCAACGGGGGGATCCTGATTCTGGAAAACAGGGGGACGGTCAGCCATGTGGTGCTCCGTACCAAGCTGGACAACCAGCTGGGAAATTATACCGTCGGTGGGATTGCCCGGACAAACTATGGTACAATTGACCGGTTTGCTGTGGAGCTTACAGGAAAATTTTATGTCCAGAGCAATGCAGGAGCGGTGGCAGGAACCAATTATGGGCAGATCACAAACGGCTATGTGGTGGGCCAGGAGGGCAGCACCATGATCGTGGATCCGGATGCCGTCGGGCAGAATGACCGGTCAAACCGGGGAGGTATTGCAGGAAACAATGCAAACGGCAGGATCGAACATGTGTACAGCGTTCTGGTGGTAGAGGATCATTTTGGGGAAAACGGGGGAAAAGAGCCGTCAGGAACCGAATATGCCGGCCTGGTGGCAGGAAGAACCTCAGGGGAGGTAAGCCACGCCTTTGGCGTTGGCATGGTGTTAAAAAACGACGTCCTTCTCAAGACCAACGGACCGGTTTTGGGCAGCGTGAGCGGAAAGACATCCCAGATCAGCTATGTAGAGACTCAGGCCTTTTCGGATCTTCACTACAATAATATTTACAACAACCAGGTGACCGTATCCTCCCTATGGGACAAAACATGGATGGATCAGTCCATCAATGGGGACGGGGCCTTTGCCACAGCCGTTGTGGCGGACGGATATTATCCCCAGGTCGCTATGTCCGGCTGTATGGAGGGAAAACAGCCCTTATACCGGCTGCCAACCCTCTATACCGGATCCGTTCCTAAGGTAATATCCGTGCAGGTTCTGGAGCACACGGACGATACGGCCAGGATCCAGGTGGGATTTGAGAATAAGAACCGTATGCAGATCAAAGGTATGGATATTGCTGTGATGAATATGGACAGCAGCAGCCAGAGGGTGTATGAGAGTGCCGCTAAAGCCCAGGTGGAATCCCAGGGAGCCGATGAGGAGGGAAATTATTACGCAGTCCTTTCCATCAGCCAGCCTTCGAAATTCCGTTCCAAATATTAGTATAACAACTCTGATTATCTCCAAAAAGCCCGGAAATACGGGCATTTCACGGGATAT
>CABQJX010000156.1 GCA_902464595.1 uncultured Lachnoclostridium sp.
TTGTGGTGATTTTTGCAGTTTACCTCTTGACAAAAGTCATTACATATCAGTTCAGCCAACCATCTTCCTGTCTGAATCTTCGCATGGCTGAACTGTGACTGGAAATACAGCCTGTATTTTGCTATACTTGTTTCTGATGATTGCAGGAGCACGCAGTGCAGAGCAATCTGGTATCATAGTCAGATCCTGTAAAATAAAAAAGGAGGGAATATCCCCCATGAAAAAAGCAGTAAAATTTGCATTGATCCAAACTGTGCCCGTTCTTTTGGGCTATCTCTTTTTAGGCATCGCCTTCGGCATCCTTCTTCAAAAGGCAGGTCTGGGCGTATTCTGGGCCTTTCTCATCAGTGCCCTGGTATATGCCGGCTCCATGCAGTTCGCCTTAGCCGGCATCCTGTCGGCCGGCCAGGGGCTTTTCACCACAGCCCTGATGACCCTTTTCATCAATAGCCGCCACATTTTTTACGGCCTCACCTTTATTCAAAGGTTCCGGGAAATGAGGGGGACCGGCCCCTACATGGTCTTTTCCCTTACAGATGAAACCTACTCTCTTCTCTGCTCCGCTAAAAGGCCTGAGGATTTTTCAGATTGCGAGTGGAAAACAGCTTCTTTTTTTATCTCCCTGTTCAACCATTGTTACTGGGTGATCGGATCCGTTTTAGGGGCACTCATGGGACAGCTCATTTCCTTTAACACCGCCGGCATCGATTTCGCCATGACCGCCCTGTTTGTGGTGATCTGCGTGGAACAGTGGGAGGCTGCCAAAACCCATCTTCCGGCCCTTATCGGTTTTGTCTGCGGCATACTGTTTCTTGCCCTGATCCGGTCTTCCAATTTTATCCTTCCGACCCTGATCTGCGGCGCAGCGGCTCTGATCCTGTTTCGCCCCATAATTGAAAAACGAATGGAGGTTCCACGCTCATGAATCTGATCCCACATTCCATTTCAAACCATTCCTACGTGCTGGCTGCCATCCTGGTCTGCGCCCTCTGCACACAGATCACCCGCTGGCTCCCCTTCCTTCTCTTTGGCGGAAAGAAGGAGCTCCCCGGACTGATCCGCTATCTCGGCTCCATCCTTCCCTCCGCCATTATGGCTGTTTTAGTAGTCTACTGCCTAAAAGGGGTTACCCCTTTTTCCTACCCATACGGCCTTCCGGAACTGATCAGCACAGCGGCTGTGGTGGTGATCCACCGCTTCAGGAGGAATACCCTTTTAAGCATCGGACTGGGAACCGTTCTTTATATGATCCTGATCCAAAAGGTATTTTAAGGGAGATACTCGTTGGTAAATCCAGTTCCGGGCTGAATGGGAGTCTCTGTCAGTCCTTTTTCGTTCAGCCACTGGTAATAGCCATCCCACCGCTTCTGGTCTATGATCCCCCATTTCACGGCCTCTGCCTGATACTGGGAAGCCAGATATTCCTGACTGGCCTTTACCAGCTCCGGATCCAGCTCCGGGGCTGCTTCGCACAGGATCTCCCCAGCCTCGGCGGGAGAGCTGACCGCATACTCATACCCTCTGCTCACAGCCCGCAAAAAGGCTTTGGCCGTCTCCGGCTCCTGCTCCAAAAACTCATTGTTTGCCACGATCACCGGCGTATAGAAATCAAAAACAGGATCCAGATCCGCAAAGGCAAAATAATCGGTCTCCAGCCCCTCGATCTGAGTCTTCACACCAGCCCAGGCATAAAAGATCCAGATCGCATCCACCGATTTTGTCCTGAGGGCCGTCACCTCATCTGTCACGGTGCTGGGTATCAGCTCTACCTTCCCAAAATCTCCTCCATCTGCTTCCATCACTTCCTGAATGGTGGCCTTTTCTATCGGAAGATCCCAGGTGGCATATTTTCTTCCTTCCATTCCCTTGGGACGCTCCATCCCCTCTCCCTTTCGGGAAATGATCCCTGACGTATTGTGCTGGATCACGGCAGCTACAGCGGTAACAGGAAGGGGATCTTTCCCGGAAAAAGCAGGAGCCAGGCTGTCCTGAAAGGACATGGCAAACTGTGCTTTCCCGGAAGCAGCCAACAGCTCTGCGCCGCCCTCCGGAGGCTGGACAATCTCCACCTCTAAGCCTTCCTCTGCAAAATATCCCAGCTTCTCTGCCGCATAGATACCTGTGTGATTGCTATTGGGAGTCCAATCCAGGACAAATGTGATTTTTTCAAGGGAATCTCCGTTATTTTCTTCTGAAACATTCTCCCCGTTTGCTTCCTCTCTCTGCTGGCCCCCCTGTACCTCCTGTCCGGCAGATGGATCTGACGCTTCTCCCTCTCTGGCGCTGCAGCCTGTAAGAACCGCTCCCAGACACACTGCCCAAACCCCGAGGATCATCTCTTTTCTCTTACTTTTTACTATCTTCTCTGCTTTCATCTTCTCTCTCCAAACGTTCCTTTTTATGTTTCATAAAGCTTGGGATTCCTTTTTATTTCCCTCTCTGATCCATAACCCTCTCCCAGGGCATACACTGGCGCTGGATCCGCTCCACTGCCCACATAAGGATCAGGCTGATCGCAGAGATCAGAAAGATAACAGCAAACATTTTGTCAAAGGAAAATGCTTTCTTTACCCTTGTCATGTAAACCCCCAGCCCTCCGAATCCTCCCAGCCACTCAGAGATCACCGCCCCCACAACTGCGTAGGAAGCGGATATGCGCAGGCTGGAAAAGAACTGGCCCATAGCTCCCGGAAGCTTAATATAGCGGAAAATCTGAAAACGGCTGGCTCCCATAGCCTTTAACAGCCGGACTGCATCCGGATCTGCTGAACGAAAGCCTGTAAGAAGTCCCACCGTAATAGGAAAGAAAGTGGTAATGACAATCAGAATAACCTTAGGGGTCATCTCATAGCCAAACCACAAAACCAACAGGGGTGCAATGGCCACCGCAGGCACTGTCTGAGTCAGGACGATCACCGGATAAAATGCCTGATATACCCGGTCGAACCGATCCATCAGCACGGCAGCGGCAAAACCGGTTGCTACGCCCAGGAAAAGCCCCAGACCGGCCTCCGCCAGGGTGATCCTGGCATTTTCCATTAATAGGGGAAACTCACTGCAAAATGCCGCTGCCACCTGGATCGGGGAGGGGAGCATAAAATCCTGAGTCACTCCAAACGACACGGCCCACTGCCACAGCGCCAGCACAGCCAGGACTGCAGAGCAGGACCACAGCTTACTGATGGTGTTTTGTAACTTTCTTCTCAATGGTCAAGACATCTCCTTCTGGCCGGTAACTCACCTTAATATAAGCAGCTACAGAAGGGGCTCCTGCCTTGATAGCAATGTGCTGGCACTCCTTTACAATATCCATCAGCTGGTCGTAATCTCCCTCAATCGCTGTCTCAAAGGGCCCTACATAATAATTTAATCCAGTGCTCTTGATGTAATCAATCACCTCGTCCACAATTCGGATCAATTCCTCATCATTTGCTGCCTCCGGCAATGTCTGGATCGCTACGCTTGCATTCATATCATTTCTCCTTTTCTTCTGTTTTGTCCATACGCAAAAAGACCGCCCGGATAACCCCGGGCGGCCTAACACTCGCATCACGTGCCGTTTTCCTACGCTGGCATTATCCAGATCAGGTTTCAGAGTTCGGAATCTTATCCATCTCAGCCGCCCTGCACCTTAAAGCCGCGCAGATCAGCACCCCTTTTTGTTGTCGCAATCAGTATACTACCCACACTTTTAAAAGTCAAGAGAAGGGGCAGGATCATTTTCCTAATCGTTGTAACCGTTCAGCCATACATCTTCTTGTCCGCCCCAAAGCGGACAAGAAGCGTCGGGCGTCTGCCCATAGCTGAACGGCTGCCCTAATCATTATCCGGCATAAGCTTGATAATGACGCGGATCTGCTTAACAAATTCCCCTTCCTTCCGTTCAATATCCTCCTCATGTGACTGAGGTGGGAACTCAAAGGTCTGATCCTCGATCTCCAGATAGAGCCAGTTATAAGCTGCCTCCCTGGCATGTTCCACCGCATCCTCCAGATCCGGTCCATCTGCCTCACAGCATGCCAGATCCGGGAATACGACATGGTATCCCTCATCCTCCTTGTGGGGGGTAAATACTGCTGGATATGTAAATGTCATGTCTTTTCTTCCTTTCCAGGGGACCGGTTAACAGGTCGCCCCGCCCTTTAAATGCTTCTGGGCTTTTATATTTTCCTCTTTTCTGTCCAAGAGTCCATCCTCCAACAGCTGCCTCTGGACATTCTCAAAGCCCAGACGCTCCACTGTATCGGCAAAACGTTCCCCTGTTATCCCCTGTTCGCGGAACAGAAGGATTGCTTTTTCCACAACGGAAAGCACTTCCTCACGATCTGTGAAGATAGGATCCAGATAACGTCCCTTGGCCACCTTCTTACCCCAACGGCCGCCGATGTAGATGCGGTATCCGTTTGTACCATGCTCAATCGCCTGGAACGGGCAGATTCCGATGCAGCGGCCGCAGTGATTACAGGAATCCCCGTCAATGACGATTTTTCCATTGTCAACCCTAGCCACGTGGATGGGACAATTTTTTTCTACCTGACATACCTTACAGCCCCGGCATTTTTCCAGATCTGGGAGAGGTACTCTCTGGCCGATGATCCCCAGATCATTGAGATCCGGCTTCACACAGTTATTGGGGCAGCCTCCCACAGCGATCTTAAATTTGTGAGGAAGCTTTACCTGGGAATAACCGTGATAAAACCGCTCATGGATTTCCTCAGACAGGCTGAAGGTGTCGATAAGGCCGTATTGACAAGTGGTTCCCTTACAGGAAACCACAGGGCGCACCTTAGATCCTGTACCGCCTGTCTCCAGCCCAGCCTGAGACAAAAACTGGCGCAAAGGCTCAATATTGTCAAAGGGCACTCCCTGGATCTCCATGGTAAGGCGGGAGGTCATCGTT
>CABQJX010000157.1 GCA_902464595.1 uncultured Lachnoclostridium sp.
GTGGTCTACCTCCCTGGATACTTCCTTTCCATCCTGGTAGAGAACCTTGTAGGTCACCCATCTGCTCCCCTTGCTTCCGGCACTTTTTTGAACCTCCACTCCGGGCTGTAAGGTCTGATCCTCCTCGTAAACAGGAGCCGGAGGATCCAGCTCCTCCACCTTCTCAGATACCAGATCCAGTTTCATCCCTTCTTCCAGGATCGGGATCCCGTATATGGAAACGCTGATCTTCTGATCCCCATAGCTGGCCCGGATGCCAATCGCTGTGCTGGAGGTGTTTTTAAATTTGAAATCCGGCTGTTCCCAGCTGACTGTAGCGTCCTGGCCTGGCGTTACATAATTGGGTTCAAAGGTATGGGACCGGCGGAAGGTAATGCTGCTCTCGCCTAACCCGGAACGGTATACTGCATTGTACAAGGTTGTTGACACCTGGCATACGCCGCCGCCAATCTCCTGCACTACTTCTCCATTATTATAAGCGGCTGCTCCCTTATATCCTTTTGCCTCTGTCCTCTGTCCTACTACTTTGTTGAAGGAAAATTCTTCTCCCGGGCGCACCACTGTACCGTTTAATGCATCCGCGGACAGCTTGATATTGGTATTCCTGGATTTATTTGCTGTCGTCTTAGTAGTGAAGGTGCTGAGCGTCTTATACTTCTCCTTAGCCGCTGCCGCACTGATCTCCGGCTCCGTTTCACTTCCTGAGGCCTGGATCACTGCATCAAACTCCTTATTTTTGAGAGCTGCTGTTATGTCAGCTGCTAACTTCTCCTGATCGATGGCAAAGCCATTCTCCCCTCCTGCAAAAACAAAAGCCCCTTTCTCTGCATCATACTTGTCAATGGAGCCATTTTTTGCCTTCTTATTCCACTTATCAGCGCATGCTTTCGCCTCAGCCGCAGCAGCTTCCTCAAGCCCCTCCATAGACAGGGTGTAGCTTTCCTCCGGCTCGCCGCTGTAGATCTGATCCAGCAGAGCATCCACCTTTGCAGAGAGCAGATCTGTCACTTCGTATGTATCGTCGCCGTAAACCACCCTCATGCTCCATGGATACTGCTTTAAAACAGCGCTTTTCGCCTGGTTCCTGGACATTCCCGTGATCGAGATCCCATCTACCGACACGGTTTTCTGGATCTGGGTCTCCCATGTCTCCTGAGTTGTTTCAAGGGATTCATTTCCACTTTTCCCCATTAATTTAACAGCCAGCGAAATGCAGCCTACCAGGATAATGAGGATCGCGCCGCCAATGGCGATCTTTTTATAATCGGGGCCTGTCCGCCGCCGTCTTGGGCTTCTCCTTCCGGAATAGCCGGAATGATGGGTGCGGGAACCTCTCGCATCTGACAGGCTCGGCCTGCTTCCTGCCCCGCGCTGCCCTGTCCTTACGGTATCCCGGCCTCTGCTCCTGCCTGGCTGGGAAGCCCTTCTTCGCTGATTATGCTCTAATTGATTCATTCTTTATCACCTATATCTTTTTATGATCTCGCTTTTCCAGCCCTCCTGAGGGCAGGCTGGTTACCGCCTCTGAAAAATTCCTTTGGCTTTACGCATTTTGTAGTATAGCATACTTTATGTAAAATGGAACTGCCTTTTTTATTTTTTTCCAGCCAATTTTACTTATTATGAAATTCGTGTTACCATATATAAAATAAATATTAGAAAAGTGTTAAATAACAGTTACAATTAAGGAAAGGATGGTACACTATGTCTTACATTGATCTGCATGTCCACTCCAACGCCTCCGACGGAACTTTGTCTCCCTCACAGGTGGTAAATCTGGCCAGCCAGTCAGGGCTGTCGGCCATCGCTCTGACGGATCATGACACCACCGCCGGAATAACAGAGGCACTTGAAGCAGGAAATAAACTGGGTGTGGAGGTCATACCGGGAATTGAGGTGTCCAGCAGCTTCCAGGGCCATGAGATCCATATTCTTGGGCTCTTTGTAGATCAGGACTCCCCTGCTCTCCAGGAAGCTCTGAGGGAATTTCGGCTCCGCCGGGACCGGCGAAACCAGGAAATGCTGTCCCGCTTCGAGGCCGCCGGGATCCATATGACTGAGGCAGAGCTTCAGGCGGGAAACCCCCATACCGTCATTACCCGTGCCCATGTGGCCAGGGTTTTGGAAGAAAAGGGATACGGAACCAGCCGCAGCCAGATTTTTAAAAAGTACCTGGAATACGGCGGCCCTTTCTGCCCTCCCAAAGAATATCTGCCTCCCAGCGATGTTCTGGCTGCCCTTCTGGCCTCCGGCGCTTTCGTGGCTTTGGCCCACCCCTTTCTGTATAAATTGGGAGACCAGAAAACCTTTGAACTTATCTCTATGTTAGCCGGACTGGGAATGAAGGGACTGGAAGTATACCATTCCTCCAACAATCAGCTGGAAAGCGCAAAATTACAGGAAATGGCAGCGAAACAAAATCTTCTCCCTACTGGAGGATCCGATTTCCATGGAAGCAATAAACCAGATATTTCCATCGGAACAGGCCGTGGAGGGCTGCGGGTATCCCATCTTCTTCTAAATGATATAAAAGCGGCCCGTTAAGCATTGTTTTTTATGGAAATTCATCATTGCAGCCCTCTCCTCTATCTGTTATAATAAATATGTGTTAAAAAATTAACCATCTTTTTCCAATTTTGGAAACCATAAAAACAGGAGGACGTACCATGAAGATTCAGAACATCACCGATGTAGAAAAATTTTTCTCTGTGATCGACCAGTGCAAAGGAACCGTAGAGCTGGTATCTCCTGAGGGAGACCGCATCAATCTGAAATCCAAGTTAGCCCAGTACCTGTCCATGGCCACCATTTTTTCCAACGGATATATCAAGGAATTGGATCTGGTTGCCCATGATAAAGAGGACATTGAGCGTTTGATCAAATATATGTATCAGGGCGAATAGGAATCACTTTTGCTGTGTGATAAAAGCTTTTGTGATAAAAGCTTTAAGGTCAACAGGGTGTGGAGACGCGGCTTTCAAACCGCGTCCCCACACCCTGTATCTATTTATAATCCTCTGCATTTACCGGCAGATCCTCCTCTGCCTTACCGTTCCCCAAACGGGCCGCCAAACGCCCATTGACGATTCCCCGGAGCAGTGCATAGAACACGGAACAAAGAGGGATAAAGATCAGCATTCCCACTACTCCCATCATATTCCCTCCTACCGTCACCGCTACCAATACCCAAATAGAAGGAAGCCCCACCGAATTTCCAACTACATGGGGGTAGATCAGATTTCCTTCGATCTGCTGCAGCACGAAGAAAATAATGGTAAAAAACAGCGCGTCCATAGGATCCACCATAAGCATGAGGAAAGCCCCCACACCCAAACCGATAAAAGCCCCAAAAATGGGGATCAGGGCAGTGAAAGCGATCAATACCCCTATGAGAAGGGCATAGGGAAGGCGCAGGATTACAAGGGTTACAAAAAACATCGTTCCTAAGATCACTGCTTCCACACACTGGCCTGCCAGAAAGTTGGAAAAGGTATGTTCAGCCAGAGATAGGATTTCCAGGACAGAAGCCGATACCCTCTCAGGCAGAAAGGCGCTCATCAGCTTTTTTGCCTGTCTTCCCAGGATTTCTTTCTGAAGCAGGATATACACAGAAAAAATAAATCCGATGAGGAAGGTGGAAAGGCCGCTCACAATGGTCACTGCCGCAGATACGGTAGTGTTCAGCATGGTTCCTGCGCCGCTCTTTAAAAATTCCACTGTATTCTGGACGATCTCCTTCCAGTTGACCTCCATCTGGTTTATACTGTCCAGGATCCAGGGATTCCTGGCAAAAAGGTGCTCTGCTTCCCTCTGTACCTCCTCCAAAAATACAGGGATCCCGCTCTGAATGGTCAAAAAGGTGCGGAACAGCTGAGGAGCCACCACAAATATTACAAGAAACAAGATCCCCACCACCAGAAAAACAGCCGCCAAAAGACTGACGATCCTTCTCGCACTTCCCTTTACAGATGTCAAATGCCGCTCAATCGCCCGCATGGGGACGTTGAGTATAAAAGCAATGGCTGCTCCCAAAATAAAGGGCCGGATCATATGGATCAGGGAGGCTGCCACTCCAAACAGCTGCCTGTAATTAAACCCTGCCACGATCACTGCCACAGCAAACACGATCAGTCCGCGAAGCCGTTTGATTGTCTCACGATCCAATTCCATTCTTCCTCTCCTGTCTAATCCTCTCTCTCTTTTTCTTCTGTCAATTCTGCAAAAGCCGTCTCAATGTCAGCCCGATCGGCCTGAAAGGTTCCCTGGGCCATCAGGCTGCTTCCGCCTCCCTTTCCCGCCAATACCCGGTTTAATGCTTTGCTGAGAACCCGCATATCCCTTTCGGCACTTCCCAGGGCATAATGGTAGTTTCCCTCTGTACCGGAACACACCCCGGCCACCGACGCCTTTCCCTGCTCATAGAGAAGGGTTGCATACTGGCGCACCTGAACAGGACTTAAATCCTCCTCAAACACCATAAGCGGGGCCTCTGAAGCAGGAAAACTTCCCGCCTTTATCTCCAAAAGGGTATTTTGCAGTTTTACCAGAAGAAACTCCCGATCCTGGCTATCCTTCTTCAGCTTCTCCACCGCCTGGGGAACCAATTCCAGCTTCGCTGACAGCAGATTGGAAATGCGCATCTCATCTTTGAGCCTCTGCCTGTAATCTAAAAGAGCCTTCCGGCCACAGATCATGGTGATCCGCACTCCGCCCTTATAGCGGATCATTGACCTTATCTTGATCATGCCCACTTCCCCTGTCTTTTCTACATGGGTTCCGCAGCAGGCACAGGTATCTGCGCCTTCCACAGTCACAATGCGTACCAAACCAAAAAGCTCTTTCTTGCTCCTATAGTCTATGAAGGAAAGTTCTTTTGCGGATGGGTAAGC
>CABQJX010000158.1 GCA_902464595.1 uncultured Lachnoclostridium sp.
TAAAATTTTCAATGTTCTTCAATTTAGCCTTGACTTTTTATTTGCAGGCTAATTTGTCATTATCTTTATAAAGATATTATATCATCAGAAAATGGGTGAGTCATTCTTTTTCAGATGTATATTACCTATTTTTTGTCAAGCTCCCCTGCCAGAATATTTTTTGCGGTCATACCAGTATGCGGGGAAAGGAAAGATACAAGCTGCCATTCAGAAAAGCTGAAACTGGATTCGGAAAGCACGCAACTGTAACTTTTCACAGGAAGAAAGGAAAAAAGCAGAAGAAAAATCTATATCCCTCACATTGACACCTGTTTTTATATCTGATATAGTTTACTACTGTACGAAGCGAGAGGATGAAAGGCCCGAGACGTGCCTGTTTTCCCTCGCTTTTCTGTTACATTTTTTGCATAGAATGATTTTGTCACAGTGAGAAAGGATATAACGATATATGGATACAGTGAAATTTGAAGAACTGCAGCTGGATGAGAGGATCCTTCGGGCGATCACCGAAATGGGATTTGAGGAGGCGTCACCGATCCAGGCTCAGTCCATTCCCGTCGTCATGGAGGGAAGGGACATGATCGGGCAGGCTCAGACAGGAACAGGAAAGACAGCTGCTTTCGGCCTGCCGCTGCTTCAGAAGGTGGATCCAAAGGTAAAGAAGCTCCAGGCTATTGTGCTGCTTCCTACAAGAGAATTAGCGATCCAGGTGGCGGAGGAGCTGCGCCGTTTTGCTAAATTTATGCATGGGATCAAGGTTCTCCCCATCTACGGAGGCCAGGATATTGTAAAACAGATCCGCTCCTTAAAGGACGGAACCCAGGTGGTTGTGGGTACGCCAGGACGGGTGATGGATCACATGAGAAGGAAGACAGTAAAGACGGAGCATGTCCATACGGTGGTTCTGGATGAGGCGGACGAGATGCTGAACATGGGATTTTTGGAAGATATGGAAACGATTTTAAGCCAGCTTCCTGAGGATCGCCAGACCCTGATGTTTTCTGCCACCATGCCTCAGGCCATTGCTGATATTGCTAAAAAATTTCAGAAGGATCCGGTAACAGTCCGGGTGATCAAGAAGGAGCTGACAGTTCCCAAAGTGACCCAGTATTATTATGAGGTGAAGCCAAAGAATAAGGTAGAGGTTATGAGCCGCCTTTTGGATATGTATGCCCCTAAGCTTTCCATCGTGTTCTGCAATACGAAGAAGCAGGTGGATGAGCTGGTGCAGGCGCTTCAGGGACGGGGATACTTTGCGGAAGGGCTTCACGGGGATCTGAAGCAAGTTCAGAGGGATCGTGTGATGAACAGCTTCCGCAATGGAAGAACCGATATTCTGGTAGCTACCGATGTGGCGGCAAGAGGAATTGACGTGGGAGATGTGGAGGCCGTATTTAATTATGATATTCCCCAGGACGACGAGTATTACGTACACCGTATTGGACGTACAGGAAGGGCCGGGCGGGAAGGAAAAGCTTTTAGTCTGGTAGTAGGAAGAGAGGTTTATAAGCTGAGAGATATTCAGCGTTACTGCAAGACGAAGATCATTCCCCAGGCCATTCCTTCTTTAAATGATATTACGGAGATCAAGGCAGACAAGATTTTAGATCAGGTAAGGGATGTGCTTCTGGACGCAGATTTAAGCAAATTGGTCAATATCATTGAGAAAAAACTGATGGAGGAGGACTATACCTCCATGGATCTGGCTGCCGCTCTGTTAAAGATGAGTATGGGAGAGGGAAGCGAGGATATTATTGACAGCTTTGAGACGGCCCGTTCCCTGGATGATCTGGACAGCTGCAAAAGAAAGGGAACCAGGGGAAAAGGAAGGGAGAGAAGCCCTTACAACCGGCGCAGGGGAGCGACAGACCGGGTGGCTGTCGACTATGTGCTGGAACATGGCGGGGAGGATATGGCAAGGCTGTTCATCAATATTGGAAAAGCCCAGCGTGTTACTCCCGGGGATATTTTAGGCGCTGTAGCCGGGGAGTCAGGGATCCCGGGACGTATGGTGGGAAGCATCGATATGTATGACGGATATACATTTGTAGATGTGCCAGGCTGCTATGCGGACGTGGTTATGAAGGCTATGGCCCATGCCCGGATCAAAGGAAAGAATGTCCACGTAGAGAAAGCCAGGGTTTAGAAAAAATCAGAATATAGAAAAAATCAGGATATAGAAAAAAAGAGGGCATCCGGAGAAAAAACCGGATGTCCCTTTTTATCTTTCTTACCCCCTATTTTTTCCAGTTTTCTTCCAGAAAAGCGGCGATCTCTGTGGCTTTTGGGGGACAGCCGCCCAGTGTTTTGTGAAAGCAGGAGGTGCATTGTCCTATTCCAATTTCCCCTTCCTTTTTTCGGTATCCCTGGCCAATGGCAATCGGAGGCAGGCCTTTTTTTAGATAACCGGAGTCATTTAATCGATCCAGAGCGTAGATCAGGGAGCCGTAACAGGCGCTGCAGGCGTCCTGAGGGTCAGTGTAGGATGCCAAGGCCTTGATACGCCGGGTCATAGGGAATTTGCTGGGAGCCGCCTCATTGAGATAGATGAGGTTTGCATTGGCAGTGTCTGTGCTTCCGACTCCAAGATCTCTGGCAATGGTGATGTAGGGTACATCGTCAACAGAATATCCCATACAGTCGCAGACATAAGAATCGCAGAGTACAGGATCCTTAAAGCCCAGGACACGGTTCATAATAACTGGATTCCCTCCCTCCTCAAAGTCCAGGTCACCGCAGATGTTGTCTACGAGAATGAAATCATTCCGCGCGATGGTGTTTAAGTGGGCGATGGGATTGTGAAGGCCCAGAGTGTGAAAACGGCGTTTTTCTGAATTGGGGATCACTCCCTTATTATTTTTCAGGGCACAGGTAATAAGAGTCTGGCAGTGGCCTTTGAGAACCGGCATGTTGATCATATAATCCACAGAAGCAGCCTGATCGCAGAGCTTGATCCTCATGCCTGCGGCATCGTATTCCTTCCAGGAATCCTTTTGGAGGTCGATAAAGGGAACATCGTACCGCTCACAGACCTTCTGGTATCCGGCTGCCCGGAAGGCATCTCCCGTGTGATCACCTACCCAGGAACCCTCCATAATAAAAATATTTTGGAAACCATGTTCTTTGAGATATTCAACGGCTCCGGCCAAAAGCTCGCTGTGAGTCGTAGCTCCCTCAGAGGGGGACTTTGCAGTGACAAGGTTGGGTTTTAAAGCTACTTTTTTCATGGGATCCCCAATATCGGAGGCCACGTCCGCCCTTTCCAGGATTTTCTTTGCCATATTTTTATAATCCGTTCCGTGAATAATTAAAATATCTTTTTGATCCATCGATACATTCTCCCTGCAAAAAATGGTTTTATAGGCTTCTTTGATCCTGCTGTTTTGAAATGCAGTATCTTGTCTGATGATGGTATTATAATCCTTTTTACAGGATTTGAAAATACGGAAACTCAAGGGATCCTGCATTCGGCTGACTTTAGGATTGACAATGGTCAGAGGGTAAAATATCTTGAGTTTTGTGAAAAAAACGGGTATGATATTTTTAAGAAGCTTAGATCAGTTGGAAAATAATGGTTTGCTTTATTCCAGAGGCTTGTGGGAAGGAAGAATAAAAATGAAGCGAGAGGAAAATTTTGTAAAAACAAATGTGATGCGGCTTTTGGAGGCAGCGGGGATCGCCTATGAAACGGGGACGTATGAAGTCGACGAGGAGGATCTCTCTGGCAGCCATGCTGCAGACCTTATGGGTGTGGATCATGACAGAATGTATAAGACGCTGGTATTAAAGGGAGAAAAAAATGGGTATCTGGTGTGCTGCATCCCGGTAGACGAGGAGCTGGATCTGAAAAAGACTGCCAGGGCAGCGGGAGAGAAGAAGGTGGAAATGGTCCATGTGAAGGATCTTTTAGGTATCACTGGTTATATACGGGGCGGATGTTCTCCGATTGGCATGAAAAAGCATTTTCCTACCTACATAGAGGAGATGGCTCAGATCTTTGATTCTATTATGGTCAGCGCCGGGCAGAGGGGAGTCCAGGTCACACTGTCGCCTCAGGATCTGGCAGACTATGTGGAGGGAAGGTTTGTACCTCTTGTGTAAACATAGAGGAGAATGAAAGGGTGGGAAGCCTTAGGAGAACTTGGGAGAAAGGAGAACACAGTGGAAGGAAATAATAAAATAGAAAAAATCAGAAAGCTGCAGGGAACCGGAAGGCTCAGCCAGGCCGGCTGGGAGGATGGGCAGAATGATCTGGGCAGACAGGAGTTAATTAAGATCGCTTTGTCAGGACTTTCACGTTCTTATGCCCCCTATTCCCGCTTTCATGTGTCAGCAGCCCTTTTGTGCAAAAATGGGAAGGTTTACACGGGAAATAATATCGAAAATGCGGCTTACAGCCCAGGCATCTGCGCGGAACGGTGTGCGTTTGCAAAGGCAGTCAGCGAAGGAGAGCGGGAATTTGAATCCATTGTAATCTGCGGAGGGCCTGAGGGAAGGGCATTGGCAGAATGCCCGCCCTGCGGTGTGTGCCGCCAGGTGATGAGGGAGTTTTGTCTTCCTGATACATTTTCTGTTATCCTGGCAAAGGAAAATGGGGAATATAGGGAGTTTACCCTAGCCCAGCTGCTTCCTGAGAGTTTTGGGCCAGAGCTTTTATGATCAGCAGCCTTGCCGTTATAGAGCAGACGCCCAGCGTTTCTTGTCTGCTTTTAGGGGACAGGAGGGCGTATGGACCAACGGTTGCTGGGTTAGTGGAAAAAAATTCAAAAAGTGATGTCAAGCGTTTTTGAAAATGTCCCGAAAAACTTTAAGTATTAGCCCCGACTT
>CABQJX010000159.1 GCA_902464595.1 uncultured Lachnoclostridium sp.
CTTTTGAATCCCAAGATCAAGGTAATTGGCGTAGAGCCGGCAGGAGCAGCCTGCATGAAGGCCTCTCTAAAAGCGGGAAAGGTTACAGGGCTTTCCCAGGTCAATACCATCGCAGACGGCACGGCAGTCAAACGCCCAGGCGAGAAGCTCTTCCCTTATATCCAGGAAAATGTGGATGACATTATCACCATTGAGGACAAGGAATTGATCGTCGCCTTTTTGGATATGGTGGAGAACCATAAGATGATCGTGGAAAATTCCGGACTTCTGACTGTAGCTGCCCTGAAGCACTTAAATGTACAGAAAAAGAAGATCGTCTCTATTTTAAGCGGAGGAAATATGGATGTGATCACTATGTCCTCCATCGTCCAGCACGGATTGATCGAAAGGGACCGCGTCTTTACTGTCTCCGTTCTCCTTCCGGATAAGCCAGGCGAGCTTTCCAGGGTTTCCGCCCTTCTTGCAAAGGAGCAGGGAAATATCATCAAGCTGGAGCACAACCAGTTTGTCAGCATCAACCGGAATGCGGCTGTGGAGCTGCGTATTACCATGGAGGCATTTGGAACGGAACATAAGAATCAGATCGTAGCCGCCCTCACCAATGCAGGCTACCGTCCAAAGCTGGTGCAGGTCAAGGGAACCTACAGCGAAATGTAAGCCGGGGGTGAGATCAATGAAGGAAGCAGAGACAAAGGCCGGATTTCTGGCGAATCTGCATTATTTTATCAAATGGACGGTTATTTCCCTTGTCATCGGAGGCGTGGGAGGCGTTATTGGCACAGTGTTTGCTTGTGGCGTTTCCTGGGCCACCAGTTTTCGGACAGAACACAGTTGGTCCTTGTACCTGCTCCCTGTATCGGGGGTGGTGATCGTATGGCTGTACAAGACGTTTCATGAGGAGGGAAACAGGGGAACCAATATGGTGATCGATGCCATCTCCTCCAATGAGAAGGTTACCACAGCGACCGGCCCCTTAATCTTTGCAGGAACGATCCTCACTCATCTGGCAGGAGGATCCTCTGGCCGGGAGGGAGCGGCCCTTCAGCTGGGAGGCAGCCTGGGAAACGCCCTGGGCGGTGTGATGAAGTTAGATGAGAAAGACAAAAAGATCGCGATCATGTGCGGCATGAGCGCGGTCTTTGCCGCTCTTTTCGGTACGCCTGCGGCGGCGGCTATTTTTCCTTTGGAGGTAGTCAGCATCGGCGTACTGTACTATGCCGCCTTGGTTCCCTGTATTTTTTCTTCCTATATGGGAGTGGGCATTGCCAGATGGGCTGGGATTCCCGGAGAATCCTTTCCATTAGACCATGCTCCCGCCGTGACCCCGGCAAATGCAGCATTTATCGTACTTTTGGGAATCCTCTGTGCCGGTGTGAGCATCCTGTTCTGCATCATGCTCCACCAATCCCAGAGGCTTTACAGGAAATATTTTCCCAACCCGTACATAAGGATTTTGGCGGCCAGTGCCTTATTTATTGCCCTGACGCTTCTGGTAGGAACCAGGGATTACTGCGGAGGCAGTATTCCTCTTATTGAGGCAGGAATGGAGGGACAGGCCTTGGGGGAGGCATTTTTGCTCAAGATGGTGTTTACATCCATTGCTCTGGGAGCTGGATTTAAGGGGGGTGAGATCGTACCGACCCTGTGTGTAGGGGCTACCTTCGGCTGTGCAGTAGGTAATCTTATGGGATTTGATCCGTCCCTATGTGCAGCCTGTGGTATGTCCGCTCTTTTTGCGGGGGTGACCAATTGTCCCATCGCCTCTCTGGTGATCGCCTTGGAGCTTTTCGGATATTCCGGAATGGAGTATTTTTCCATTGTTATTGCCGTTTCCTTTGCCCTGTCCGGCTACTATGGCCTTTACGCCAGCCAGAAATTCGTGTATTCTAAAACTAAGACAGAATTTATTAACCGGAAATCCCAGGAATAAACAGGATTCCGGAAGGAGGAGGTAATCCATATGATGAAATGCAGACAAAAGCTGTTGGCCGCAGGGCTGATCCTGTGTATAGCCGTTACAGGCTGCGCAGGCCAGGATAAAGCCGGAGATGCCGTAACCCCATCCTCTGGGGCCGTGTCTCAGACGGAAGGCCAGGAGAACTCTGCCGCAGAAAGCGGGGAGCAGATCCCAAATCCCATGGAGGAAGTGAAGGATATTCTGGCTTTTGAGGATTTGGGCATCCATATGGTGCTGCCTGAGAAAGCAAAGGATGCTCAGTTTTTCCTCATCAGCCAGGCAGTAGCTGATGTGGAATTTACCCTTGACGGCATCTCCTACAGCTACCGGGCTTCCAGGACTGCGGAGGATTTTGCTGGGATCTTTGAGCGGTTTGAGGATTCTGTGATCACAGAAAAATATGGGGAAGGGGAACAGAGCACAGAGGTGACGATCAAGACGACACAGAGCGGGGGAAGGCTGGCTTCCTGGTCATGGGGAGAGACCGATTATACCCTCTACACCTCATCTCAGATGGAGGATGAGGCGATAACTCAGGCGGCGCTGGAGCTTGCCGGGCTGAGCCAGTATGAGGAGGCAGGGGAAAGACCGTAATGTTGGAAGTGAAAAATTTTATGCCCATCAATTTCCTGAAAAAGGAGAAGTTTACGGGCAGCTTTCATGGGATGCGCTACCGCATGGAAAAAGCAGAAACGGAGGAGGGAAGCAGGCTGGGAGTGTGTATCTGGCCGGAGCCCTACAGTTATGATGCTACAGAGGAGGAAGGGAAGGAGCGGATGCTCTTTTCCTTCGATGAGGAGGGGATTGCTGCGGGAGTGGATTGGCTCAATGAACGCTACGAAAGTGAAAAGGAAAAATGGAAGGAAACGGAGCGGAAATAAGGACAAAGCCAATGAAAATGGGGGACAGACAAGAAACTGACATAAAATAATAGATGGAAACAGGAGGATTTTTTGTGTTTTTAAACGGAATCAGAGGATTTTGCATGGCGCTGGCAGACAGTGTCCCGGGAGTGTCCGGAGGTACGATCGCCTTTTTATTAGGCTTTTATGACACCTTTATCGGTTCATTGAATGACATGATCAGCCGGGATAACAAAAAAAGGAAGAAGGCATTGTTCTTTCTTATTAAATTGGGGATCGGCTGGGTGATCGGCTTCTGCCTGTCTGTTCTCATACTGGCCAGCCTTTTTGAGGCCCATATCTATCAGATCAGCTCCCTGTTTTTGGGGCTTACCGTCTTTGCCATCCCGATCGTGGTGAGGGAGGAGAAGGAATCCCTGAAAGGGCGGTATGGAAATCTGGCCTTTACTCTGGCCGGAATCCTTCTGGTTTTCGGAATCACCTTTTTAAACCCCGCCGGGGGCGGAGGGATCCGAGTTTCTGTAGAGCATCTTACCCCGGGGCTGGTGTGCTACGTTTTCCTGGCAGCTATGATCGCCATTACTGCCATGGTGCTTCCCGGGATTTCCGGCTCCACATTGCTTTTGATCTTTGGGCTTTATGTTCCCATTATTGACGCTATCAAGGAATTTCTCCACATGAACCTGTCCTATTTTCCGATCCTGGCTGTGTTCGGATTGGGAGTAATAACTGGAATCGTCGGAGTGATCAAGCTTATTAAGCTCTGTCTGGAGCAGTACCGGTCTCAGGCGATCTATGCCATCATCGGCCTTATGGCTGGCTCCCTCTATGCTATTGTCATGGGACCGTCCACTCTGGACGTACCTCAGGCCCCGATGACCATTACGACCTTCCAGCCTCTGTTTTTTGTTTTGGGAGGGCTGATCCTTCTGGGGCTTGAGGGGTTAAAGAACCGTCTGGAGCATTAAGACGCCGGGAAGGAGGCAGGGATGGGGAAGATTGTTCTGTTAGTGCCCAGGGAGGAAATGCTTTACCTGGCCCATAATATTCTTCAGGAAAAGAAATATTCCATTGCCCATATGGGGGTCATTGAGACGGATCAGACGGTGGTGGAGGCCAGAAAGGCCATCGCCGCAGGGGCAGACATCCTGATCGCCAGAGGGCTTCAGGCATCTCTGATCAAACAGTATACGGCTGTACCGGTCGTGGAGATCACCGCCACGGCTCAGGAGATGGCCCTTTTAGTAGTCAAGGCGAAGCAGATTATAAAAAAGGAACGTCCTTTTATTGCGGTGGTAGGATTTCGCAATATGTTCTGCGATATGACCTACTTTGAGGCCATCTATGGGATCAAGCTGAAAACCTATTTTGCGGAAAACGGAAGCGGTCTTCCCGCCCGGGCAAGAGAGGCGGTTGCAGACGGAGCGGATCTTCTCATTGGAGGGGATCTGGCAGTGGAGACAGCCAAGGAGGCGGGGATCCCATCCCTGTTCCTGTCCATCACGGAGGATTCCCTGAGGACGGCCTTCGCTATGGCTGAAAGTCTGGATTTTGCCATGGGGGCAGAGAAAAGGAGCAGCGCCCAATTAGAAACCCTTCTGGATTACTCTTTCAACGGGGTGGTCAATCTGGATCCTTCCGGAAGGATCACAGCCATCAATCCAGTGATGAGAGATATTCTGGAGCTTCAGGGAGAAAAGGCGGCGGGGCAGCCTTTGTGGCAGCTTTTCCCTGACCTGGACCGGGAGAAGCTGTCCCAGATCCTTTCCGGCAGGGAGGAGAGCTATTCTTCCTTTATGAAAGCCGGAAGCACTTCCGTTTTTGCGGTTTTGGCCCCGGTTCGGGTAGGGGAGGAGGTAACAGGGGCAATTCTTACCTGCCACAAGATCCGCAGGCAGGATCGGGAAAAAAAGAATGGGGATCAGAAAAAAAGCCCCAGACCTTCAGGCCTGATCGCCAGGGGAACCTTTGGAGATATTTCCCAGAAGAGCGGCGCTATGAGGG
>CABQJX010000160.1 GCA_902464595.1 uncultured Lachnoclostridium sp.
AGCGCTTCCGATAACGGCTGGTCCGCATGTATCATGGATGGAAAGACACGTGAGTTCTACCACTCCAGAAAGTATCACATCACCCCTATCGTTGACCGTGTAGGCGGCGGCGATTCCTTTGCAGGCGGCCTGATCTGCGGCCTGGTAGACGGCAAGGATATGAAGGAAGCCTTGGAATTTGCAGTGGCAGCTTCCGCGCTGAAGCACACCATTCCTGGCGACTTCAACCTGGTTACCAGAGCAGACGTAGAGAATCTGGCTGGCGGCGATGGTTCAGGACGTGTTCAGAGATAGTTTTTTATAAACAGACAACCAGAAGACAGTCAGAGACGGCTAATCCTTTTATAGGTTTAGCCGTTTCTTATCTCAAAAAAGGAGATTTGATATGGTAGAGACAAATGGCAGGAATTTTGACCTTCTTACTCTGGGACAGGTGTTGCTCAGGCTGTCCCCACCGGATAATGACCGGCTTTCCAGAGGGGATACCTTTGTAAAGCAGGTGGGCGGAGCTGAGTTAAATGTGGCGGTGGGAGCTTCCCTTTTAGGGCTTCGCACTGGCGTTATCTCCAAGCTTCCGGCTCACGACATTGGAAGCTTTATGAAGGGAAAGATCCGTTCCTTTGGCGTCAGCGACGACTTTTTTATGTACGATCATTCCCCGGCTGCCAGAGTGGGGATCTACTATTATGAAAATGGCGCTTATCCCAGAAAGCCGAAAGTGATTTATGACAGAAACCACAGTTCCTTTTTCTCTCTGGACATCAATGAGATCCCGGAGGAGGTATATACAGCGGCTAAATGTTTCCATACCACGGGGATCACACTTGCGCTGAGCCCCCAGATCCGTGCCACAGCGATTGAAATGATCAAGCGGTTCAAGGCGGCAGGAACCCTTGTTTCCTTTGACGTAAATTTCCGCGGAAATCTGTGGACAGGTGATGAGGCAAGGGAATGTATCCTCCAGATCCTTCCCTACGTGGATATTTTCTTCTGTTCAGAGGACACAGCCCGTCTGACCTTCCTAAAGACAGGTACGGCCAAGGAGATGATGAAAAGCTTCACCCAGGAATATCCGATCTCCATTGTGGCCTCAACCCAGCGTATTGTCCACAGCCCTAAACGCCATACCTTTGGCTCAGTGATCTATGATGCAGCCCGGGATGCCTACTATGAGGAGGAGCCATACTGCGATATTGAAGTAGTTGACCGGATCGGAAGCGGGGATGCCTATATTTCCGGCGCTCTGTACGGCCTTTTGAGCAGCGGCGGGGACTGCGCTAAGGCGGTGGCTTATGGAAATGCTACAGCGGCAGTAAAAAATACCATTCCGGGCGACCTCCCATCTTCCAATCTGGAGGAGATCGACACCATTATTAAAGCCCACAATCAGAAAGGCCCCCAGAGTGAAATGGCCCGTTAGGAAATCGGGCAAATGTTAGAATTATTAAGAAAATCTTTATTGGAAACAGCTGGGAAATAGTCTATACTTCTTCATAAGATACCTTACCCTTGCAGCAAAGGAGAAGAAGAATTGAGAAATGATTATTTCTATGGGCTGATCCTGGGAGCTGTCCTGACGCTGTCTTTATCCGGCTGCGGTATGAAGGCGGATGCAGCGATCAGCGTACCGGAGACACAGGAGCAGACAGAGCCCGAAACGGTCAGTGAATCTACCGTGGTGGAAAAGATCACAGGGGAGATTGAGAGCATGGAGGAGAGTGAGCCTGAGCCAGCACCGTTGGTGCGCATGTTTGGAACAGCAGTGCGGACAGAGGGGCATGAGCTGGTGATAGACAATCATTCCGGTTTCGGGATGGAGGGGGAGATCGGACTGACCATTGATCCGGATACCACCTATATTCTGGATTCCATGACAGGTTTTCCTGTAGAGGAAGAAGACATACAGGAGGGAGAATCGATCTATGTCTATGCAGGGGATACGATGACGCTCAGCAGCCCTCCCAAAGCTGAGGCCCAGGTGATCTTTACCGGTATAGCTGCTGACGCCAAAGTTCCGGATTATGCGGAGATCCATTCAGCAGTGACGGATGCTGCCAGTGCCCGGTCTGTTCTTACCACATCAGAGGGAGTCATTTATACCTTGTCAGAGGACTGTATGATCGTTCCCTACCACACTCGAAACCGTCTGACGATGGAT
The DNA here is from genome assembly GCA_902464595.1 of uncultured Lachnoclostridium sp. Classification (GTDB taxonomy): domain Bacteria; phylum Bacillota; class Clostridia; order Lachnospirales; family Lachnospiraceae; genus Enterocloster. Next base: position 2,159 of record CABQJX010000160.1, read on the forward strand.
GACCTTTCTGAAGGAAAGAAATGCGCGGTTTGGTCAGATGATGCCCAGATAGCTTTTAAGATCATGGTCTTAGAGTGATGCATATGATATTTCCAATTATAATACCCTGTCCTGGAAGAACTTTCTTCTATATATAATAGGTATTTAGAAGAAGCCCTTTGGGGCAGGGTATTTTTATCTTTTTAAAACGAAAGGTTAGGACAGATTTTTCTAATTTCCGCACTCGATGCTGATCTCATTAAATTTGGTCAAAATATCGTCGATGGAAATATTCTGTTTTTCCCTTCCCTCCCGATCCATAACCGCTTGACCCTGGTGGAGCATGAGGAGACGATCTCCATACTCCACAGCATACCGCAGGTTATGAGTCACCATGATAGTTGTAAGCTTTTTTTCTCTCACGATCTTATCGGTCAGTTCCATGATTGTCTCCGCTGTCTTGGGATCTAGGGCGGCGGTGTGTTCATCCAGGATGAGAAATTCAATGGGAGTCATGGCAGACATGAGAAGAGCCATAGCCTGGCGCTGCCCGCCGGAGAGGACACCCACTTTTACGTCCATTTTATCCTCCAGGCCCAGACCGAGAGAGCGGAGTGCTTCGCGGTAGTAGTCTATGCGCTTCCGGTCTGTTCCGAGGCGCAGATTAAAGGGTTTTCCCTTGTTGTCAGCCATGGACATATTTTCCAGTATGGTCATAGACGGGCAGGTTCCTATGGCTGGATTTTGGTAAACCCGTCCAATACGGCGCAGGCGCTTATGCTCAGGAAGGCGGGTAATGTCATGGTCTCCCATTAAGATCTGGCCTTCATCTAAGGGGATGCTGCCGCAGATCATGTTTAAGAGAGAGGTTTTTCCGGAACCATTGCTTCCCACCACGGAGACGAACTGGTGATCCGGTATTGTGAGGCTGAAATTTTCAAACAGGCACATTTCGTTGACCGAGCCTGCATTATAATATTTATAGATGGATCGGAGCTCAAGCATGGATTTTTACCTTCTTTCTGTTGGAGGTGCTGGTGATCAGGATGACTAAAAACAGGATAGATGTGATCAGCTTCAGGTCGGACGGGCTGACCGGAATGGAGAATACCAGATTTCCTACAGTCAGTTGGAAATCTCCTAAGCGCAGGGCCAGGGAAACACAGGCTTTGTAGAGAAGGGAGCCGATAATGACTGCCGTGGTGGATTTCATAAATCCTGCTTTCTTAAAAAGCTGGGTTCCGATGATCACATCTGCCAGGCCGATGACCATGGCTCCGGTTCCGTCTGACACTTCAAAAAATCCTTTCTGCTGGCAGTAAACGCTGCCTGCCAGGGCTGCAAAGCCGTTGGCGATGGCTAATCCGATGATCTTTACCGTGCCCTTGTCCTTTGCCAGAGAGGTGACAAGAGTGTCATTGTCTCCTACAGCTCTCAGCAGATAGCCGGAACGGGTCTTTAAATAGGCATCCAGGGCAAATTTGCAGATAAGCACCAAGACCAGAAGGATGAGGACGGTTGCATAAGGCTTGATGCTTTCAGGAATCCCTGTCTCCAGGAAGGAATTGGAAAATAAAGTTTCCTGGCTGAAAATAGGGAGATTGGCCCTCCCTGCAATCTTCAGGTTGATGGAATAAAGGGCAGTCATGACAATAATGCCAGATAACAGATCCCTCACTTTGAATTTTACATGGATCAGGCCGGTTGCACATCCCGCTGCGGCCCCTGCTAGAAAGGAGAAGATAAGAGCAGGTATGGGGGAGAGAAAGCCTCCTGTGATCCCGGCAGCTGTAAGGGCCGCCCCTAGAGGAAATGTGCCGTCCACGGACAGATCCGGGAAATCCAGGATCCTGTAAGTGATATATACGCCCAAAGCCATGATGGCATAGGAAAGTCCCTCCTCTAAAATACCTAAGATGATCGTTGTCATGATGCGCCTCCAAATGGATTACTTCTTGTACGGTTATGGCTGCGGCAGCTTCCAGGACTGCCGCAGGCTGGTATCATACTGTTTTTATCAAGATTACTGGGTGATCTCCTCAAACATCTGGGCTGCCTGGCTGGTGAGACTGTCGGGAAGATTGATCCCCAGCTGTTTCGCAGCAGCTGTGTTTCCGTAGAAGGCAGCCTCCTCAATGGTCTCAACCTTCAACTGGCTGGCTTTTTTCTCCCCCTTTAATACCTGGGCAGCCATTTTTCCTGTCTGTTTTCCAAGCTCAATGTAGTCCAGCCCCATGGCAGCCACACATCCTTTTTTTACCTGTTCGATCTCACTTCCAAACACAGGAATCTGCTTTTCAGAAGCTTTTTGGAGGATAATGGGGAGGGAAGACACCACGGTGTTGTCTGTCAGGTTAGTCAGACAGTCCACTTTTCCAAGAAGGGCATCCGCGGCCAGAGGAATATCAGCGGAAGCAGATACGCCGCTTTCCACGATCTCGAAGCCATACTGGGGAGCCAGTTCCTTATAATCGGCGATAGCAGACTCAGAATTGACTTCGCTGGTCGTATAGAGAATGCCGATGGCCTTTGCTTCCGGGAGGATCTGGCGGATCATTTCCAACTGGGCCTTAATTGGCAGCTTGTCGCTGGTTCCGGTAATCTCTCCCACAGGAAT
>CABQJX010000161.1 GCA_902464595.1 uncultured Lachnoclostridium sp.
CTGTGCCTCTTTGATCCGTTCCCGAAAAGCCTCCGGGCCCATATGCTTGATAAATTCATCAGGATCCTTGTAAGGCTTCATATTCAGTACCTTCACTGAGATCCCCGCTTCCTTTAAAATAGGAATGGCCCGCAAAGCTGCCTTTACTCCCGCTCCATCGCTGTCATACGTCAAAATAACCTGATCTGCATAGCGCTTCAGAACATTCCCATGCTGGGCTGTAAAGGCAGTTCCCAGGGTAGCCACTGCGTTGGTAAATCCAGCCTGATGAAGGGATATGACATCCAAATACCCCTCGCAGATCAAAAAATACCCCTCTCTGGAGAGTCTTGCATAATTCAGTCCATACAGGCTGCGGCTTTTATCAAACAGCTTCGTCTCAGGGGAGTTCAGATATTTCGGTTCCCCCTCCCCCATAACCCGTCCGCCAAATCCAATGACACGGTTATTCACATCCATAATGGGGAACATGACACGGTTCCAGAATTTATCCCGTCCTCCCCGTTCTTCAACGGTCACCAGTCCTGTCTCCTTCAGAAAGCTGTCCTCATATCCCTTTTCCCTGAGAAAACGGTACAGATCATCGCTCGTCTTATTGGAATAACCCAGTCCGAAATGGACAATCGTGTCATTCCTCAAGCCTCTCTTATCATGGAAATACTCATAGGCCATCCTTCCCTGGGGCTGCTTTAGCTGGAAATAAAAGTAATTTGCTGCCAGCTTGTTTACCTCTAACAGGCGGGCCCGAAACTCGGCCTGCTCCCTGGCCTCCCGGCTGTACTCCATTTTGGGCAGGGTCACTCCAGCCCGGTCAGCCAGGGACTCCAACGCTTCCTGAAAGGTAAAATTCTCATACTCCATCAGAAAGGTGATCACATTCCCCCCTGCCCCGCACCCGAAGCAGTAATACATCTGCTTGGAAGATGAGACAGAGAAGGAGGGGGATTTTTCATTATGGAACGGACAAAGGCCGAAATAATTGGCTCCCTTTTTCTGAAGCTTCACATACCCTGAGATCACGTCCACAATATCATTTTTCATTCTCACTTCTTCTACAACTTCGTCCGGATAGTACATAGGATCTCCCTTCTGTATCCTTCGTTTTTAAATCAATATATACTCCACCTCTTAGGAACGAACAGCTCCTCGAATTGGTCAATGGCAAAAATATCACTCATTCCCGCAATATAATCGCAGACTACCCGGGACTTCTTTTCACCGCGATTGACCATAAGAAGCACATATTCCAACGGAAGCTTGTCTACATGGCTCATGTAATACTCATAGAGCTGAGCGATCATATTCTGCGCCCTGCTCTCCTCTGCCTTTGGGATCTCATTCTCATAGACATGCTCGAACATCCACCTGCGCAGGCCCTGCATAGCCTCCTCCATGCCCTCGGACATAGAGATCTCCGGCCGTTCCATGCTGTTTTCTATCATATCATGGATCATGTTGTTCAAACGCTCCCTGACGCTCTTTCCCAAAACATCTGTATATTGTGCCGGAAGGCCCTCCTCTGTAAACATCCTTGCGCGTATGGCATCGTCGATGTCATGATTGATATAAGCAATCTTATCAGAAAGGCGCACGATCGCCCCCTCTAAGGTAGAAGGATGTCCCGATGTCCTGTGATTGCGGATCCCGTCCCTGACCTCCCAGGTCAGGTTCAACCCTTTTCCATCTTTTTCCAAAACCTCTACAATGCGGACACTCTGCTCATAGTGGGAAAAGCCATCCTCGCAGATCTGGTTCAATATGTATTCCCCGGAATGGCCAAAGGGGGTATGCCCTAAGTCATGCCCCAGAGCAATGGCCTCTGTCAGGCTCTCATTGAGACGCAGCGCCTTGGCGATCGTTCTGGCGATCTGGGCTACTTCCAAGGTATGAGTCAGCCTGGTACGGTAATGATCTCCCTCCGGAGCCAAAAAAACTTGAGTTTTATGTTTTAAACGGCGAAACGCCTTGGAATGGAGGATCCTGTCACGATCCCTCTGATATTCAGGACGTATATCACACCGTTCCTCCTTCCGATCCCTCCCTTTTGTCCTGCTGCTTAGAGAAGCATAGGGACTGAGGTCAGCCTCCTCCAGCGCTTCCAACGACTCCCTGATATTCATTTATCCACATCCCATCTTTATATTATATTGCCAGATTGACCGTTTTACTACTTATTTTGTTCTTGAATTTCCATGTTTTTCTATAAATCGTTCCACTGAGCAGAAAAATTGCAAAATACGAAAACCCAGGATTCTGCTCCTATCGGTTAAAAAGTGTGAAAATTTATTCAAGTATACCATAAAAAAGAATTTTTTCCTATGGTAAAGTGCTTGAGTTTCCGCAGTTTCTGAGCAAACTTCCGATTCAGATAGACAGGTGACTTTGGAGGCTATTAGAGCCTCTTAGAGCCTGAAACCGGAGCCCGGATGTCTAAATCGGAAGGAGAACTACAAAATGCGGAAACTCAAGTAAAGTGATTTACAAAAATACTTCGGTGAAACTCTGCTATTCTCAAAATGGTATGCTCTCCCGCACACACAGCGCCCCATACCCCAACTGTTCATTCGGCCACCGGTCATATCCCGGAAGCTGCCTGGCGCCCCGGGTAAGATAGGCTTTCACCTTCTCGCCATAGAGAAAAGGGTCATTGCCCTGAATGATTCCCCACTCCATCAGCAAAGCCGCACTCCCAGTGACGAAGGGAGCTGCAAAGGAAGTCCCAGTGACAGCCTCATATCCTCCTCCCCGTTTGGCCGTTATAATATCTACTCCAGGGGCAGACAGATCCGGTTTTACCTGATGGTTCTGTCTGGTAAATCCCCGTCCGGAAAATTCCGCATAAGCGCCGTAAGAATCATCGTATGCCCCCACAGAAATAACTTGTGAGGCAGTAGAGGGAATGGTCAGGGTCGTATCAGGGGACGGCTGGAGAAAACGGGTCGAAGGATTCAAAACTGCCTTGGACGGAAGCCACATGTCATACTGTCCTGTTACGATCCGCTCCGGTATAAGATGGAACGACCATATTCCGCTGTCCACATAATCTTCCTCGGGAAGAAATTCAAAAAAAATCTCCTGAGAACGGCTATAGGGACTGGGCTTTCCGTAATAAATGAGAAGGCGCGTTCCTCCCGCGGACAGCCGCAGAGGTCCCAGACGGCTGTCAATGGGACCCAGGCTCTGTCCTGACGGAGCCGTCAGGCGAATAGAAAACCGATCGGTATACGCTTTCCATAGCTGCACCCCAAAGCCTGTCTCATAAGGCGCGACCGAAAGCTGGACTTCCTCATCTTCTTCTTTTAGAAATCCCTTTTTGTGTCCCGCACCGTCTCCCTCATTTCCTGTACCGACGACGATCACATTTCTTCCCATGTTGGACATTTGATTAAAAAACGTCTCCAAAAGACTATCCCCGTCATGGGAACCATACGTATTGCCGAAGCTTACATTGACTGCCACTGGTTTTTTCAGGCTAACCGCCTCCCTGACAGCCCAGTCTACTCCCTTCATCAATTGTGTCGTTCTGGGAAAGTTCTGGGAACGGGGTGTTCCCAGTTTTACTACCAGAAGATCGCTTTCATAAGCCACTCCCCGGTAAGCGCCAGTCCCCTCCCTTCCATTTCCTGCTGCAATGGCAGCTACTGCAGTGCCGTGACCGCTGGGATCGACAGACGGTACAAGAGCCAGCGCTTTCTGTCGGTCTTCCTGAGCCAGCGCTTTATTAATCTCCTCCCTGGTATAAACTCTGTCCTGATCCTGGTCGACCATCTTCCATATACGGGTGGTTCCGTCCTCCTTCCTAAAATCCGGGTGAAAATAATCAATGCCCGAATCCACCACTGCAATAAGGACACCCTTCCCCGTAAGGTTTAAACCTCCCCCAGCCCGATCCCCCTGGATCCCGGAAAGGCAGGAAGCTGCCCTGGCGCTGTAGCTGGCAAAAAACAGCCGTTTTGGCATCTCAATATACTCAATCTGTTCCAGCCTGCTGACAAATCCTATAAGAGACTGTGGAACCACCAGTACAGCATATCCCGCTCCCAGTTCATCCACATCAATCCCATAGTCCTGCAAAAAATGCAGGGAACCATTGTATTTTACGATCAGTTCCCATGCCTTCTCCTCCTCAAAATACCCCACCCCTAATGTCCCTGATTTTTCCCGTTCCTGAGACGTAGAGTCTAAAGCCAGGTTTAAAAGGTCCTCTCTTTTTTGATTCTGGGAATCCTCCTGTCTCCCATCTTCCTCTGCCGTCTGTCCATACAGTTGATCCTTTTCTGCAGCAGCTGTTCTATTTTTCCTCTCCATAGCTTTGCCTCCTGGTTCTGTGCCTGTTGATCTTGTACTTACCGGCTCTGCACTTACCGGCTCTGCACTTACTGGCTCTGCACTTACTGGCTCTGTACTTACCGGCTCTGTACTTACTGGCTCTGTTTTACTTATATGCCGTCCTTCCTATAAATAGTTTCCCCATATATCAGCTTCCATAAAAACAGGAACCTAAGTTTCTGCGGAAGCTGTCCCATCAAAAAATCCGGTTCTATAATAAATGTTGGGGTGCATAAAATTTAATTCATGCACCCTAGCATTTTTTATTTTATAATAAGGACAATAAAAAACCTCCAAGTGCCAGTCTACCAAACAAACCACTCGGAGGTACAAATAAATGCTCCCTAATTATATCAAAGAAATACTCGATTTAGAAGATATTATTATCACAAAAACAGTTCATGCAGAT
>CABQJX010000162.1 GCA_902464595.1 uncultured Lachnoclostridium sp.
AATTTTTGTCTGTCGATCTACGGGGTTTTTGGCTCTATTAGACATCGACAGACATCATTATATGACGGTTTTTTCCCGAAAATGCCTCTGTCAGAAGGGATGCATTTTAAAAGGCCTTCTGACACACCTCCTATCCCTTTTGCATACACTGTAATGAAATATCATCCGAGAGGTACCCATGAATAAGGATCCTTTTTATCTGTACCCTGACACTTTGGTAAGCGCAGCCGAGACCGGTCAGGAAAATGTGCCTGTTGCCCATCACCATCCGGCCGGGTGCTTCCTCCACGGTAGCCATCATCAACACCCCTTCCGGCCTGGATCTGATGGAGATCTCTGACGTCTCCTGCAGCGCCCCCTCCGGCTCTGCCTGCTTAAGAACCTGCAACCTGTCCTTAAACCTTGGCCCCTTTGACGTAACACTGGAAAACAGCAGCGGCTCCTACACGCCGTTTACCAATGTGGGGTATAAAAATGTGACCTCCTACGTCACCCTTTATCCCAACTGGTATCAGATCTATGTCTCCCGCACCGGCTCCATGAGCGGAAACGCTGTGGCCGCCGCCTCTGCCACGCTGGATCCCAATGTTTCCTATACCCTCTACCTGTTTAACGCGCCTACGGCCACAGAAGGACTGCGGGCTATGATCGTCTCTAATTAGCCTGCGGCCCTCATAAAAACGCCTTCCCTCCCGCACACGTTTTGCGCAGAAGGGAAGGCATTTTTACTCGCTCTGTCCCACTCTCTGAATATGGATCGCCAGAAACCCCACCTCTTCTCTGGCAATCGGCTGATTTAATTCCTGTTCCAGAAATCCGCAGATTTGTTCCGCTATGGCATAGGTCTTTGGGAAATGAGATCTGGCGTAATCATCCATGTCCAGATTTACCCGCTCGCCCTTTCTCGTTCGGGCCAGCATATACCGGATATGACTTAAAAGCCGGTTATACCCCAGAGACTCTTTTTCCAGCATTTTTTCCATTCTCTCCTCGATCATATGGACCGCATCCTGTACCAGTCGGGCCAGATTCATGGCATCCGCCACATTCTCATCCGACATTCCGGAATGAATATGAAGGGTAATGTAGCCAATTTCATCCTCGGACAGCCGGATTTTGGTCATCCGCTCCAGCAGCTCGGCCCCTTCCTTTGCAGCCAGGTATTCCTTCTCAAACAAAGCCTTAATATCCTGGTGGAAGGGATTGGGAAATTCTCTGTTTTCCCTGGCTCTGCGGACTGCCAGCGCAATATGATCGGCCATGGGAAGCAAAATCCCGTGATCCAGCTTTCCCAGCATCTTTTCCGCCTGGTCAATGATCCCGGCAACAGCTTCAATAAATACCGGCTCCATACTGTTGACCTGCTGTAAAGCGGATGTCTCCCTGGCAATCATGGCATATTCCTTTAAATCCGGCTGTTTCCACTCCCTGACCCGTTCGCCCGGCCGTCTTCCAAATCCCACGCCCTTTCCCATCAGGATCAGTTCCCGCCCATTTTCCTCCCCATAGACCAGGACACAGTTATTTCCTATCACTTTTATAATCCGATACATAAAATCCCCCCGCAGGTGTCAGAATTTCGTTTTTACCATTATACACGATAAGCAGAAAAACTTCTACCTGTGAAGGGATTTTATTCGATTTTCATCTGTCTCTCAGGCCGCTACTGCTCTTCGTACCAGCCAATTTCATCCAGAGCCTTCACCTGGCCCGTCTGTTCCATATGGACCTCCTGGCCTTCCTTTAATCCCGTAAACACGGCCATGCAGGCATCCGATGCCGCATGATCCCTGATATACTGCAGATCAAACTTCATCAGCCGGTCTCCCTTTCTCACTCTCTGGCCGTCCTTAACAAATACTTCAAAGCCTTGTCCATCCAGCTTTACCGTATCCACGCCGATATGCAGCAGAAATTCCGTTCCATCATCTGTCTTAAGACCCAAAGCGTGTTTTGACGGGAATACAAACATGACCTCTCCGTCCTCAGGAGCCACTGCCTCTCCATCCTCCGGGAATACCACATAGCCGTCTCCCATCATCTTGCTGGAAAAAGCCTCATCCGGCGCTTCTGTGATGGAGGCTGCGCGGCCGTTAAAGGGAGAGCAGAGAATATGGCGCTTCTGTCCTGGACGCTCTTTTCCAGGCTTCTTAGAAGCTTCTGCCGCCGGTTCCATGGTTTCGGTTTCTTCTGTCTCCTGATCCTGTTCCAGATACGCCTCCAGGTTTGCCTTAATCACCGTAACGTTTGGCCCGTAGATCACCTGGACGCCCTGACCCTTTTTGATCACGCCTACGGCCCCGGTGGCCTTTAACAGCTTTTCATCCACCAGCTCCGCCTGGTCAACCGAACATCTTAAGCGGGTCGCGCAGCAGTCCACGGAAGTAATGTTTTTCTTTCCTCCAAGGCCCCTTGCAATAGCGGCGCTTTGCTCATCCTGGCCCGCCTTATGTCCTTTTGTATTCTCATCCTGGCCGCCGGAACGCTTTGCAGTTACATCCGCCTTTGTATACAGCCTTGTTTCCTCATCGTCATCCTCCCGTCCCGGTGTTTTTAAATCAAATCTGCGGATCAGAAAACTGAAAATGAAATAATACAGGAAGAAATACACGATTCCCACCGGAATCAGCCGCATCCAGCTGGTCTTTGCATTTCCCTGAAGGATTCCAAAGATGAACAGATCCAAAAGACCGCCGGAAAAGGTCAGGCCTACGGCAATATTTAACATATGGGCGATCATATAAGCCGCTCCTGCCAGAATCACCTGAACCGCAAACAGCATAGGCGCCACAAACAGGAAGGAAAATTCAATCGGCTCTGTTATACCTGTCAGCATACAGGTTAAGGCCGCTGACAAAAGCAGGCCTCCCGCCGCCTTCTTCTTTTCCGGTTTTGCACAGCGGTACATCGCCAGCGCCGCTCCCGGAAGACCGAAGATCATGAAGATAAATTCCCCGGAGAAATATCGGGTGGCATCCGCGCTGAAATGAACCACATCCGGAGAAGCCAGCTGTGCAAAGAAGATATTCTGTCCGCCCTGGATCAGATTTCCGTCTACCATCATCGTGCCGCCCACTCCCGTCTGCCAGAAGGGAAGGTAGAATACATGATGAAGCCCGAAAGGAATCAGTGCCCGCTTTACAATACCGAAAATCAGAGTTCCCAGATAACCGGTTCCCGTCACCAGTCCGCCCAGCGCAAAGATGCCATTCTGAACCGCAGGCCAGATAAAGTACATCAGGATCCCCACAAACACATAGACAATGGTAGAGATAATGGGCACAAACCGTGAGCCGCCAAAAAATGACAGCGCATTCGGCAGTACGATCTTATGATACCGGTTATGCAGAGCCGCGACCCCCAGTCCTACGATAATGCCGCCGAAGACGCCCATCTGCAGGGTCTGGATCCCGCAGACGCTGGCAATGCTTCCCTCCAGCACATCCGGGCTGATGGAGCCGTCCGCCAGGATCATACCTCCATTGGTAAGCACCGCATTGATGGAAGCGTGCATTACAAAAAAGGCGATCATGGCAGACAGGGCCGCAACCTCCTTTTCCGCTTTTGCCATTCCTATGGCAACGCCTACCGCAAATATAATCGGCAGGTTGTCAAAGATCACGTTTCCCGCCTTGCTGAGTACCACTAACAGGGAGTGAAGCAGCGTTCCGTCTCCCAGGATGCCCTGCAGGCCATATGTAGCGATGGTGGTAGCATTGGTAAAGGAACTTCCGATGCCAAGCAAAAGCCCCGCTACCGGCAGGATGGCAATAGGAAGCATAAAGCTTCGTCCCACCCGCTGAAGTACACTGAAAATCTTGTCTTTCATAACTCTCCTTTCTCTTCCTGGTTCATGCACATTATCTGCAGATAAAGAAACACCTTCGTTATATCTTTCCCCGAAAACAAAAAAGGCATCAGCAAAAAGAAACATCGTCTCCAATGTTCATATTTTGCTAATGCCTGCATGACCAGTAACACACGTTATTTATATTTGAAATTAAATCCAGTATAAAAGATATTCGTGAACCTGTCAAGCCTTTTGCATATGCTTCTGTTTAAAATCCTGATATGTTTTGATACAGAGTTCCCGATCTGCAGATGTTCCATCCGCATTGCTGTTCATCAACAGGAATGCGGAGTAGAGATCCCGTTGGATCTTATCTTCACCAATCAAGGCCCAACGTTCCGATAACGTCTTTTTCTGATAAGTATCTGCCAGATGGTTATACTGGCTGGCCCGGAAACGGACGGTATTGACTTTATGGAGACAGCCGCCCTGTGCTTCCAGTTTTTGTTTCAGGATGTTTAAGAACATGGCCGGCGCCCGGTCCCCGATGCTCTTGCCAAACCTGGATTTTCTTTTGCAGCGGCTGGATTCATCTCGTTTCGTTTCCTGCGCCCGCTTTGCAAGACCCTGGAAATTCATGGACTCCACATAGAACCGGTCTGCCTGAGCCATCAGCCGGTTTGCTTCCCGTTCATGGCTTTGTTTTACGATGGCAGCCCGTTTCCGACACAGGTTCTGGTAACGGCGCTGTATCCTCTTGTAGGTATTGGATTTCTTCCAGTGCTTCCGGCCTTTTCGTACCGTTCCGTCCTGGTTGTAGTTATCCAGGTTCATGGCCCTGCGGGACCGGTCCATCTTACGGAACAGGATCCGCTGTTTCCGCTCCACGGATTCAGCTTCCGAAGCCAGTACCTTCAGGGAACAA
>CABQJX010000163.1 GCA_902464595.1 uncultured Lachnoclostridium sp.
GTATAGAGCGAGGGCATCGCTCAATCATCTAATTTGATGATTTTGCGACACCCCCTGCCAGGGAAATGGCGGCAATTTTTTTCATAGCCCTCGTCCCTTGAGGGAAACACAAGCCCCTCTTTTCCCTTTGTTTCATCTCCTGCACTCCTCTCTGTCTGATGGGAGACCTTTAAAATTTCCTTTTTCTTCGGATCAGAAGCAGGGTAAGTCCAATGGCCGCCCCCTACAGAAGCCACGATCAGTAAAATCCCCTGATCCAAGCCCTGATCCTGGGCCTTCTCCGGCCTTACATCGCCCTGGGTCATAATCCCTGCCGACTGGATCAGCTGAAGCTTCTCCTGCTCGTCCATCAGTTCTTCTTCCTTTTTCGTCAGAAGATCGGACTTCCTGTAAAGAGCTGCCTTTCCCCCATCTGAGTTAAAGGAATACACATAGGTCACGTTTCCTGCCTCGGCTCTTTCCTTTCCTGAGCTCTCTGCCGGATCCTCTGCCAGGTTTTCTTCCAGGTTTTCCGGAACCGTATTTTTTTCTCCCTGTCCAAACTCCTGCCCGGATTCTTTTGAACTGCCAGGCTTCTCGCCGGATCCCTTGAAATCATTCTCAGCTTCCTCTAAGGCCTCCTGTTTTTCAGGAAGGCTTTCTGGATTCTGATCCTTTGAGCCTGTCTCCTTCGCATCCGGATCCCCCGGGCTCTGGTTTTCTGCACTCTGCTTCTCTGAACCGGGATCTTCTGCGTCTGGATTCCCTGCACCCGGATCTTCTGGGCTCCGATTTTCTGCATTCTGCTTCTCTGAGCCAGCCTCCTCTGTACCCGTATTTTCTGGATTCTGATTTTCCAGAATCAGCTCCTCTGCACTCTGGTTTTCTGAACCTTTCTCCGGCTGGCTTTCTCTTTCCTGGGAGATTTTCTTCTCCCCCTCAGGCCCGGTCTTTCCCGTCTTTTCTCCCTTATTGCTTCCGTAAGCGCCCTCTCCCTCCGGCTCTTTTTGTGAACCGGTGTCAGGATCCTCTGCTCCGGCTGGGTTTCGGTCTTCCTTTTCTTCCTTATCCTGTCCTTCTTCCCCTGCCTGTCCGAGAATCCCAAAGGCGTCTGCTAACTGGCCGTCGGTAATAGGGGCGAGGGTGAGCTGTCCCTCTAGTTTCAGGAAGAAATCCCACTTGCCATCTTCCTCTACTTCCATCTGGGCCATAGACAAAAGGCCGTAGACATTGTCAGGAGACGGGGAGACGCTTCCGGCTCCCGGTGTAAGGATCCCTACAAAGCCGCCTACATTCCCCTTTCCTTTCAGCTCCCCATAACTATAGCTGTGATACAGCTTCATATCCTGATAGGAGCTGCTTACCTGGCGCTGGCTGGCTTCCAGGCCTCCGATGAAGCCTCCCACGCCATATCCGCCCTCTACCTTTGCATCGGTATAGCAGCGCTCGTAGGAGCCTCCGGCCCCATAACCTACCAGGCCTCCTGCATAATCTCCCTCTGTCCATACGGTCACATCCTTGGTATAATTCACCGCACACAGACCTATATGGGCTCCATAGCCCAGAAGACCTCCTGCATTTCCTGCACCTGTGTCTGTATTCCCCGTCTCTGCCTTCACCTCGGTAAAGATCACTCCGTTGTTTTCCAGATTGGGCACACTGGTTCGGATCTGCCCGGCTAGCCCTCCTGCATTGTAAGCAGAGGCTGTAATATGGCTTCTGGCCACCAGGCTGCTGTTGATCGAGTTTAATACCTCGCCAGCTACTCCTCCGGCCCCCACAGCTGCCGTCACCTGGGTCCGGTCCACCGTGCACTGGCTGAGGGTACTGTTTGCACTGCCCACGATCCCGCCAGCGCAATTTTGGGTCGCTTCCACCTCGATGCCGTCTGCTGTCAGATTGGAACCGTAGCCGATCCCGGCCACTCCTCCGGCTCCCATACTGGATCGGATCCTTGTCTTTGGGATCACTGCATCCTCTTGATCTGAGGATACGCGGGAATAATAGATATTTGCATTTCCTGCAATTCCTCCTGTATACCGTCCATCCGGGTTGTCCACCAGCACATTCCGGGCCTCTGCGTAATAAACTGTTCCACTTCCCACAAGGCCTCCTACATACACCGGTGTATTCCCTGCGGAATCCCAAGCCCCAGGCTTTACCTGGACGACCATGTCAAAGGCGCTGGAGGCCTTTTCCTGTTTCTCCTCCGCCGTCTCTCCTGCTTCCGGGATGCCTCCGTTTCCGCACATTCCTCCAATGTAAGCAGGGTTCGTTCCTTTTCCTGAGACCAGGATACCATTTGCCTTCGAGCAGTCGTTGACCCATCCCTCTCCCATGATGCCCCCTACGCGGGTCACGCCGGACACCTCATAGGAGGAACGGTAATCCCCATCCTGCTGTTCCAGTTTTCCCGTGGCTGTGATCTTAGAAGCCGGCTGTCCTGGCATGGAGCAGCCTGCAAGGCCGCCCACATAGCTTCCCTCTGACTGAGCCACAATACCGGTCAGGGTGATGTTCTCCAGATGTCCTGTGCTGTATCCGATACAGCCCGTATAGTTTCCTTTTCCCGACCGGATGGCCACATTCTTAAATTCCACCTGGGAGATCGTTCCCTGGTTCAGGCCGATGAGGCTGATATAATTGTAGGTCGTTCCCCGTTTATCCTCAGGAACCTCCCACTGGATATTTTCAAACCGGACATTGCTGATCCCGGACAGACAGGTGTGGATCAGGCTTTCCCTGAATCCCGTCACCTGATGTGTTACATTTTTGATGGCGTAGGGTCCGCCTTTGCTGGACAGACGGTTGATCTTTACGTTAAATACCAGCTCTCCGTCTGTCTCTGAGGCGTCAATATCACCTGTCAGAGTAAAATTGCCGTAGGTATTGCCATATTTTGTCATTACCTCGTTCCACTCTTCTGCGCTTCCGATCTCTAAGGAAACGCCTCCCGACGGCCCCTTGGCTGCGCTGACCGTTATCTGGATATCCGGGTTCTCCTTAGACTGCAGAATGATCTTCAGGCAGTAGATGTCGCCGCCCAACGTCTGGGTTACGAAGGGATAACGGATCACATAATGATCCTGGGACCACTCCATCGTATAAGTTTTCTTGTGATCCACTCCCATAT
The DNA here is from genome assembly GCA_902464595.1 of uncultured Lachnoclostridium sp. Classification (GTDB taxonomy): domain Bacteria; phylum Bacillota; class Clostridia; order Lachnospirales; family Lachnospiraceae; genus Enterocloster. The sequence continues at coordinate 3,113 of CABQJX010000163.1, forward strand.
ACCCGTTTAACTCCATGCCTTCCATATAGGTATCCATGATGTCATACTGCTCTTTGTCATAGTAAAGGCTGAACTGGAGCACATAGGGATCCGGCATCCCGGCAGGCCAGGACGATCCGAACATAGCTTCGTATTCCGTAGCATATCGCCCGTTAGGGGAGAAATCCTGGATCTCTGCCCGCATGGAACCTGTTCCGACCGGCACAGGAGTCTGCCCCGGAAGGATCGTCCCATCCCTTCCCTTTAAAAGAGGCATATAGCCACCGGCAATGGACTGTCCGCTTCCGCCGCTCTCCCAGGAATAGGCATAGCTGTCCCCCCATTTCAGATGATCTCTGTAGGAGGCTTCCTCCATCATTTCCTGAGAGGCAAATACACCGTCCCCATCGTCCCCGTCGTCTGAGGACACCTGGTTATTGTACATCTGGCCTGCATAGCCATAATTTCCCGACAGGATGCTCACTGGCGCATAGCCGGCGATCCGGTGAACCCCCTCCGCCGATGTACTGTGGACGAAGAGATCACCTACAGACAGGTTTCCGCTCACTGTTTCATAGCTGTTTAGATACCCTATAATACCTCCCGAGAAGTTGCTGTAAGCGTCAATATTGATCTTGCTGTAGCAGCCCTTTACCGTTCCTCCTCCTGATGAAAAATATCCTGCGATCCCGCCGCTATAGCGGTATCCGGTCACCAGCTCCCCTGTGGCATAGCAGTTAGAGATCACACAGTTCGTTCCATCTGCACGCCCGGCGATGCCGCCGGTTCCCTCCATATCGACAGCGCGGGTGCTGTCGATCTTCAGATCCTGGGCAAAGCAGTTCTGTATGGTGCTGGCGGAAACATTGCCAGCCAGCCAGCCCATACGGCTCATGGTATTGCTAGCCAGCGCATAGTTGATCAAAGTGGTGTCCTTTACGGAACAATCGCGCATCACAGCGCCGGAATGCAGCTGGCCGGTGATGGCTCCGCTCATATAATATCCATGGATCTGGGAATCCTCCACAAAGATGTGATCCAGCTGCCCTCCGTTTACGATTCCCACAAATCCTCTCAGGGCGCTTCCAACCGCCGGGTTTTCATTCTCATCGATCCGCATATCCCGGATCCTTATATTGCTCAGGCTTCCTTGAAGCTCCTCGATCATAAAGGGAGCTTCGCTCAGATCCAGATGCTCCAGGGTCACGGTATGGCGCTCCCCCTGTTCATCGGTCCAGCCCCCGTCAATGGAGCCGTAAAAAGCAAGCTTTCCAGAACCTGTAATGCGGTATCCCTTTTTCAGATCCGAGGAGGACAGGTTTCCAAAATCAAAGCGGTCTGCCTTCAGACGGTAATTGCCGTAGCGGTCAATCTGATTGCTGCTGAAAGCCTTCTGCCACTGATCCAGGCTGGTGATGGGTTCATAAAAATCCAGGATCATCTCCGTTTTTTCCCTATCGTCAATGGATACCACCTGATCCGCGCTGTCTGTCCCCTCCAGCCCTATGGTAAAATGGTTAATATAATCATTTAATAGATTTCTAATTATCTCTTTAGATGTTCTTATATGCCGGTATAG
>CABQJX010000164.1 GCA_902464595.1 uncultured Lachnoclostridium sp.
CATGCAGGTGGAAATGGTGGAAGGGGTCGGATAGAAATCCTGCACCTGCTCCGGCATATATCCCAGATCCCGCAGATACTCTGCCAGCTCTACCGCTTCCTTCATAGAGGAACCGGGATGGGAAGACATCAGATAGGGAACCAGATACTGTTCCTTTCCCAGCCGTTGGTTCATTTCCTTATATTCCTTTACAAACTGGCGGTAAACGCTGTTTTTCGGTTTACCCATACGGGTAAGTACCTTGTCAGCCACATGCTCCGGGGCCACCTTTAACTGGCCGCTGACATGGAACTCACATAATTCTCTTAAAAATTTCCGGCTGGAGTCTGCCAGCACGTAATCAAATCGGATCCCTGACCGGATAAATACCTTTTTTACCTTTGGAAGGGCGCGGAGCTTGCGAAGCAGGGAAATGTAATCGCTGTGATCCGCCCTCAGGTTTTTGCACGGCTCCGGGAACAGACACTGCTTTCCGGGACATGCCCCATGGGTCATCTGCTTTTCACAGGCCGGGAAACGGAAATCAGCGGTGGGGCCTCCCACATCATGGATATAGCCTTTAAAATCGGGTTCCTCTGTCAAAATCCGCGCTTCCTCAATGAGGGACTCATGGCTTCTCGCCTGAATGATCCTGCCCTGATGGAAGGTGAGCGCACAGAAGCTGCACGCACCGAAACAGCCACGGTTGCTGATCAAACTGAATTTGATCTCGCGGATCGCCGGAACTCCCCCTGCCTCCTCGTAGGACGGATGATAGTTCCGCATATAAGGAAGGCTGTAGACCTCGTCCATCTCCTCCTGGCTTAGAGGCTTGGAAGCTGGGTTTTGAACCACAAACAGCTTTTCCCCATAAGGCTCCACCAGCCGGCTGCCTGAAAAAGGATCCGTATTGCTGTACTGAACATAAAAGCTCTTTGCGTACTCCTTTTTATCCTTCAATAAATCTTCATAGGAGGGAAGGAGCTTGTAATCATAGACGGATTCCAAGCTTTTCGTCTTGTAAACCGTACCGTCGATAAAGGTAATGTCCCCTATGTCCAGTCCGCTGTCTAAGGCATCAGCGATCTCTACGATGGAGCGCTCTCCCATTCCGTAAGAGATCAGATCTGCCTGGGAATCCAAAAGAACTGACCGCTTCAGCCGGTCAGACCAATAATCATAATGAGCCAGGCGGCGCAGGCTGGCCTCAATGCCTCCGATGATGATAGGGACATCCTTATATGCAGAGCGGATCAGGTTGCTGTATACCACCACTGCATAGTCCGGCCGTTTCCCCATAATGCCGCCCGGCGTATAGGAATCCTCCTTCCGCCGCTTTTTAGACACAGAATAATGGTTCACCATGGAATCCATATTTCCGGCAGACACAAGGAAACCCAGCCTGGGGCGGCCCAGGATCTGAATACTCTTTTTATCCCTCCAGTCCGGCTGGGCAATGATCCCAACCTTATATCCGTGGGATTCCAGAACACGCGAGATAATGGCAGTCCCAAAGGAGGGATGATCCACATAGGCGTCCCCTGACACATACACAAAATCACACTGCTTCCAGCCTCGGATGCTCATATCATTCCGGCTCATTGGTAAATAATCGTTTTTCATTCCCTTACTCCATCTAATAATGCAAAATAATCCCTGATATAACCGTCTGCCAGCTCCCGTTTCTCCTTTTCCATGGATATGGAAAACTCATCTTCGATAGCATACACGGTCATTCCTGCCCGTTTTCCAGCCAAAATCCCAGCAGGTATATCCTCAAATACCAGACAGTCTTTTGGATCCACCCCCAGCTCTGCCGCCACCTTGAGGTAAATATCCGGCGCCGGCTTTCCTGCCGCTACCTGGCAGGCCGTTGATATTGCCTGAAAATACCGCCTCATATCCAGTGAATCCAAAACCGCATCTACCATGGCCCACCCGTTGCTGGTTGCAATTCCAGCCGGGATTCCTCGGGATGCGATCTCATCTAAAAATTTTCTGGCCCCTGGCTTCATAGGGACTTCCTTCCTGTACTTTTCAATGGACATGTCGACCCAGGCTTCTTTGATCTCCTCCAGAGAATCCTCCAATCCAAACCGTTCCTTAAAATAAGACGCTGTCTCTGAAAAGCTCATACCCTCGATCCTTTTTTGCAGGTCATCCGGACAATCCAGACCAAACCGGGCCAAATACTCAATATCAATGGCCTTCCACATCCACATAGAGTCAACCAGTGTTCCATCCAGATCAAATATGACCGCCTTTTTTCCGTCTAAAACCATTGCTCTGCCGCTCCTCGCTGTTTATTGCTTCTCTGCGCTTACTGCCTCTTTACTCCCCCATTGTCTGAGGGCCTGTATCTCCTCCCTGGTCAGAGAACGATACTGGCCCGGCTCCAGGGATGGATCCAGCTCTAAAGGCCCCATAGAAAGCCGTTTCAAATATTCTACCCGGCATCCTACCGCCTCAAACATACGCTTGATCTGGTGGAATTTCCCTTCCCGCAAAGTTACCTGTGTCTTTGTCCACCCTTGGGGCTCTGTATGTCCCATAATATCAAGCTTTGCCGGCAGGGTGACTGTTTTATCCTCCAGCTGAATCCCCTGCGCAAACCGCCTGGGGGCATCCTCTCCCAGAACCCCTGACACATAGGCAAGGTATACTTTATCCACATGTTTTTTGGGGGACAGAAGATTGTGAGCCAACTCCCCGTCATTGGTGATAAGAAGAAGTCCCTCCGTGTCAATATCCAGACGGCCCACGGGAAAAAGATCCTTCCGTTTCGCGTCATGGATCAGCCCAACCACCGTTGGGTGGATCCGATCCTCTGTGGCGGAAACCACCCCCTGGGGCTTGTGGAGCATATAGTATTCCATGGCGGCAAAAAGAACCGGCTTTCCGTCTGCAACAACCTGATCCTCCCCAGGGTCGATCTTACGTTCTCCCGACTTTTCAATCTGCCCGTTGACCAAAATCCTTCCCTTTCGCAGCATGGATTTCGCCTCGCTTCTGGTTCCCACTCCCATTTCTGCCAGAAAACGATCCAAACGCATAACGCCTGCTTTTTTACTTTTATCAGCCATCTTCTCTCTCCTCTACTGCCAGCGCCAGCCTGGATAATACTTGTTTTTCAGGTTCATTCCTGCTCCCTTCGCCCATCCTAAAGGAAATTCTTCCATGGATACCAGACACCATCCCTTTACAGGCCCCTCTCCCTCTTTGAGAGCCAGCGTCTCTCCTTTCAGGTAACGGATCACCCGGTCATCTTCTGCCGAAAGGCATAGGCGGGAGGGAAACTGTTCTCGTTTTAAAGCCATGGCAAGCGGCTGTGACGGTTCAAACCGCCCTTTTTTGATCTCTCCCAGCAAAAGCCCTGTGCGCAGGCAGCGCAGAGGAAGATTTTGGGGCAGGTCCGGGGGCAGGTCATACACACTGTCCTGGATCTGTACGAGACGATGGTTCTCCCAATCTATGGGTATCTGCTCTAAAAAGGAGGCCATATCCTTCTGCTTCTCTAACAGGAGGCGTGTCTCCCTCTCTCCTCCCTTGTCTCTCTGAACATTTCTTTCCTGTCCCCTGTCCTTTTTTCGCAGGAGAGCCAGGAAATGTCCCTCCCCTTTCAGACGATGAGGAAAGAGCCGCATACATCCGGGAAGCCCTATGCCGTCTGCGGATCCGGGAACCTGTTTCAGATCCAAAGGACACAGCTCCATCTCCGGGAACTGTTCCAAAAGATAGGAAACATTCTCCTCGTCCTCCTCCCTGGAAAACGTGCAGGTGGAATAAAGAAGGAAGCCACCTGGCCGCAGCATCGCCACCGCCTGGCACAGGATCTGACGCTGGATCGGACTATAGTAGGAAGGGCCCTTCTCCTGCCAATCCTTTACCATAGACTCCTCCCTGCGGAACATCCCCTCGCCCGAGCAGGGGGCATCCACCAGGATCTTATCAAAAAATTCCGGCCACACTCCCGCCAATTTTTCCGGAGTTTCGCTTGTAACACAGATATTTTTAACTCCCGCCAGCTCCAGATTTTTAAGAAGGGCCCTGGCTCTGGAATAGCTGAGATCATTGGCGACCAGCAGCCCTTCTCCCTTGAGTCTGGCTCCCAGCTCCGTGCTTTTTCCTCCGGGAGCCGCGCACAGGTCAAGAACCCGGTCTCCCGGCTCCACAGGCAGCATAAGGGCCGGCGTCATGGCGCTGGCCTCCTGGAGATAGTAAAGCCCGGCGTAATAGGCCGGGTGCTTGGAGGGCCTGTCCTCCTCCTCATAGTAAAATCCTTTGCCGCTCCATAAAACCGGCTCCAGCTTCCAGGATACCAGCTCTTTTAACCGTTTTCCATCTGTCTTTAACGTATTGACCCGGAGGGAGGGGTTCCATTTTTCTCCAAAACTTTCCAGATAGCTGTCATATTCCCGACCAAGAAGCGCTCTCATATGTTCCAAATACTCCTTTGGAAGCTCCTTTATCTCTGCCATTCCTGTGACCTCGTGATTTCATAATCCTCTGTTTCCAATGCACCTATGGATCTGCTGCGATCCATATACAGTCTACTTTATCATACCATATCTGCGGAAATTGCGCCACAAAAGAATTTGGGTAACAGCCACAGGATATAAGCCATTTATGATAATGTCTCAGTATATCACAAATGAAAATGTCCCGGATA
>CABQJX010000165.1 GCA_902464595.1 uncultured Lachnoclostridium sp.
AATCTCCGATGCTTCTTGTTCGGCTTTGCCGGACAAGAAGATGCCCCGTCCTGAACAGTTACAAATGTCTATTCCTTCCAATCAGGCGGTGTTTCTCCGGTACGATTTTAATTACACCGGTAATCTCACCATTCAGTATTTGGCAGCCTCCCTGTTGATTCAGGTATTCAGTCTCCGGTTTCGGGCTCTTATCGCGCCCGAATAGCCTCCAAAGTCATCTGTCTATCTGAAGCGGAAGATTGCTTAGAAAATGCGGAAACTCAAGCATGAACTGATTGACAGGAAGGGGCAGATGTAATAAAATCTTTCATGAAGGACATAGATATTCTAGCTGTCCCAGCCTACAAAACAGTGATAAGGAGTGTGTATTATGGTAAGCAGAACATTAAAAGTTGTGAATCCATCCGGTTTACATTTAAGACCAGCAGGGGTTCTGTCCCAGACTGCTATGAAGTTTAAAAGTGATATTACCATTGAGTGCGGAGAGAAGAAGATCGTTGCTAAGAGCGTGCTGAACGTAATGGCAGCAGGCATCAAGTGCGGTACTGAGATCAACGTAGTCTGCGATGGCGAGGACGAGGAAGAAGCATTAAAGGCTCTGTCTGAGGCGATCGAGAGCGGTTTAGGCGAGGAATAAAAAGCGTTGTATTTTTTGAGACGGCAGGATCTTAAATGGTTTAGCCGTCTTTTTTTATTTGACGTTAACTGTCAAAAAATGTATAATTAAATAAGATTTGGAAAACGGGGCTCTGCCCCGGCATGACAGGAGAATGGTATGATCGCATTAAAATCAGAGGATGTGAAGACATTTACCTCCAAGCTGTTTTTGAGGGAGGATTTTGATCCCTTTCTCGTCAAGGAGGCAGATATTGTCACATACAATCATTTTTCCATTGACGGACATGTCCGAAAGGAATATTACACACAGGAGGAATGGGAAGAAGATGGAGGGAGGGGATTCTCTTCCTGGCAAAAACTGCGTCCCCTGTGTTTTTCGCTGATTAAAGGGAAAAAATTGCCTTTGAGCTTTCGGATCGTGCTCCTTTTGCCGCCTGATGAAGCGGAGAAATTTGCGCTTTCCTCAGGAACGGGAATAACAGGAAATCAGATACAGGGACTTTATCTGAATATCCGTTATGAGGATGGCGCATTATATTGTGTGACAGGCACTTCCTTACAGTTTTTTACCATGGATAAGACATTGGAGACAGAGTGGGACAAGGCAGTGGTTCATTTCATGCGTTCCCATGGGATCGTGTGTACCAAGGAGTAAGAACAATGGCGGTGTAATGTCCCGGGAAGGGGAGGATAACTATGGATAAACAGAAACTGTCCAAAGGATTAGAGGATCTGGCAAAGGAGGCAGCCGGGAAGGAGGGCCGCCTGGAGATGACCAGGGTATTGGATTATTTTCAGGACTGCCAGCCCACACCTGAGGAGATGGAGGAGGTGTACCGGAAGCTGGAACACCGGGGAATCCATATTCTGGCGCCGGAAGCAGCTGAGGAGGGGATCCAGGAGGAAGATCTTCTCCTGGATGAGGATCTGCATTCCGATGACGCTGTATCCCTGGTTTCAGATCGGTTCCGATGGGATGGAGAATCCATGGATCCCGATGAAATGGGGGGAGGAGAAAAAGAAGACAGCCAGGAGGATGAGGAGTATGACGGCTATGGCCAGGAGCGGCTCCTGGAAGGCGTTTCTACCGCTGACCCTATAAGGGAATATTTGAAGGAAATCGGATCGATCCCCCTTTTGACGCCCCAGGAGGAGTGGGAATTGGCAAAGCGCAAGGCTCAGGGGGACGCCCAGGCCGGACAGAAGCTGGTGGAGGCCAACCTGCGCCTGGTGGTCAGCATTGCCAAGCGGTATACAGGCCGTGGGATGAGCTTTCTTGACCTGGTTCAGGAAGGCAATCTGGGCCTTATGAAGGCAGTAGATAAGTTCGATTACTCCAAGGGATACCGTCTGAGTACTTATGCAACCTGGTGGGTGAAGCAGTCCATTACCCGTTCCCTGGCTGATCAGTCCCGGACCATCCGGCTCCCTGTCCATATGGTGGAGGCTGTCAACAAGATCCGCCGTGCCCAGAGAAGCTTGTCTGTGAAGCTGGGACGGGAGCCTTCCATGGAGGAGATCGGAAAAGAGGTAGGCGTTCCTGAAAAGCGGGTAGCGGAGTTAATACAGGCTTCCGGTGATACCGTTTCCCTAGAGACTCCGGTGGGGGATGAGGACGGATCCAATCTGGGGGATTTTGTGGCAGATGATCTGAATGCTTCCACAGAGGAAAAGGCGGAGAGCTTTCTTCTCCGGGAGGAGATCGACAGTATGCTTCAAGGGCTAAGCGCCAGGGAGCGGGAGGTGATCGTACTGCGTTTTGGCCTGGAGACAGGGCATCCTCTAACCCTTGAGGAGGTGGGAAAGCGGTTTCACGTTACCAGGGAGAGGATACGCCAGATCGAGACAGCGGCTCTGCGAAAGCTGCGGAATCCTTCCAAGAGCCGCAAGATCAAGGATTTTCTGCCCTAGCCGTTCTGTTTTTTGCAGCAGCCAGTGTTGTTGTGATCCCTCTTACCGCACAGGAGGGTGATGCCTCCATTGATCTGTCATCACGATTTATTAGCACTCACTAAAAATGAGTGCTAATTTTCTGTTGACATTTCCCACGCACCGTACTAAAATATAGATTGCAGCAGAAAAATAAGAGACACAGTTTTGACCTCTCATGGTTCATGGAGGGCAGGCTGAAAAATAACATCATTTAGAATATTAGTTTGATAGAAGAAAGAGGCGTGTGTACAATGGCAAAGAAAGGCAGTTTATCTATTACAAGCGAGAATATTTTCCCAGTGATCAAAAAGTGGCTGTATTCCGACCATGATATTTTCTACCGGGAGCTGATCAGCAATGGCTGTGATGCGATCACTAAGTTAAAAAAACTGGAGCTCATGGGCGAGTATGAGAAACCGGAAGATGTGGAGTATAAGATCCAGGTTTCTGTCAATCCCAATGAAAAGACCATTACAGTAAAAGATAATGGCCTGGGAATGACCGAGGAAGAAATCGATAAATATATTAATCAGATTGCTTTTTCTGGCGTTCAGGATTTTATGGAGAAATATAAGGACAAGGCGAATGAGGATCAGATCATCGGCCATTTTGGACTGGGATTTTACTCTGCCTTCATGGTGGCAGATAAGGTGACCATTGATTCCCTGTCCTATCAGAAGGACGCCAAGGCAGTTCACTGGGAATCCGAGGGCGGGATTGATTTTGAGATGGAAGACGGGGATAAGAAAGAGGTAGGTACTTCGATCACCCTGTATCTCAATGAGGACAGCACAGAATTTTGCAATGAGTACCGTGCAAGGGAAGTAATCGAAAAATACTGCGCCTTTATGCCGGTAGAGATCTTCCTGGACAACGAGACAGCAGAGCCTCAGTATGAGACGATCGAGAAGGATGAGCTGACAGACAAGGATACCATTGTGGAAACGGTTGTAGAGCCGGCTAAGACAGAGGAGAAAGAGAAGGAGGACGGAACCAAGGAGACGGTGGAGATCGAACCCTCCAGAGAAAAATACAAGATAAGGAAGCGTCCGGAAGCCTTAAATGATACCAACCCTCTGTGGAATAAGCATCCAAATGAGTGCAGCGAGGAGGATTATAAGAACTTTTACCGCAAGGTATTCAGGGATTACAAGGAGCCTCTGTTCTGGATCCATCTCAACATGGATTATCCCTTTAATTTAAAGGGTATCCTTTATTTCCCGAAGATCAATATGGAGTACGATAATCTGGAAGGAACCATCAAGCTGTACAACAGCCAGGTATTTATCGCTGACAACATCAAGGAAGTCATCCCAGAGTTCCTCATGCTGTTAAAGGGTGTTATCGACTGCCCGGATCTTCCTCTGAATGTATCCAGAAGCGCTCTGCAGAATGACGGTTTTGTAAAGAAGATTTCTGATTACATTACCAAGAAGGTGGCAGACAAGCTGTCCGGTATGTGCAAGACAGACCGGGAAAACTATGAGAAATACTGGGATGATATTGCTCCCTTTATCAAATATGGCTATATTAAGGACGAGAAGTTTGCAGAAAAGATGGGCGACCACATTCTGTATAAGAACCTGGAGGGCAAGTATCTGACATTGACCGACTGCCTGGAGGAGAATAAGGAAAAGCACGAGAATACGATCTTCTATGTGACAAATGAAAAGGAGCAGAGTCAGTACATCAACCTGTTTAAGGAGGAGGGGATCGACGCCGTTATTATGCCCGCCGCCATCGACAGCCCGTTTATCTCCCATGTGGAGCAGAAAAAAGAGGGAGTGAAGTTCCTTCGCATCGATACGGATCTGAACGCTGCTTTCAAGGAGGAGATAAAGGAGGACGACGAGGAATTTAAGAAGACCTCCGAGGAGCTGTCAGCAGCCTTTAAGAAGGCGTTAAATAATGACAAGCTGGACATCAAGGTGGAGAAAATGAAAAATACGGGAGTGGCTTCTATGATCACGGTATCAGAGGAGACGCGCCGTATGCAGGATATGATGAAGATGTACAGTATGGGCGGAATGGATATGGATCTCTTTGGAGGAGCCGGTGAAACCCTGGTTCTCA
>CABQJX010000166.1 GCA_902464595.1 uncultured Lachnoclostridium sp.
CTAGGGGTTACGGGTTCCGGCAAGACCTTTACCATGGCAAATGTGATTGCCCAGTTAAATAGGCCGACTTTGGTAATAGCGCACAATAAGACTTTGGCTGCACAGCTCTATGGTGAGTTCAAGGAGTTTTTTCCGAATAACGCAGTGGAATACTTTGTATCCTATTACGACTACTACCAGCCGGAGGCCTATGTTCCCTCCACGGACACGTATATTGAAAAGGACTCCTCCATCAACGATGAGATTGATAAGCTGCGCCATTCTGCGACAGCGGCCCTGTCAGAGAGGAACGATGTGATCATCGTGGCGTCTGTGTCCTGTATTTATGGATTGGGAAGCCCTATTGATTATAAGGAAATGGTAATTTCTCTCCGCCCGGGAATGATCAAAGACCGGGATGATGTGATCCGTAAATTAATCGACATACAATATGACCGCAACGATATGGATTTTAAGCGTGGAACCTTCCGGGTGCGGGGAGATGTTCTTGACATTTATCCGGCTTACTCTGACAGCGTGGCTTACCGGGTGGAATTTTTTGGGGACGAGGTGGATCGTATCACGGAAATTGATACATTGACAGATGAGAGTAAGGCCCAGTTGGGACACGTGGCAATTTTCCCGGCTTCCCATTATGTAGTGCCCAAAGAAAAGATGATGGAGGCCACCGAACATATTCTGGAAGAGTTAAAGGAACGGGTAGCTTTTTTTAAGAGTGAGGATAAGCTGTTGGAGGCTCAGAGGATTTCAGAGCGTACCAATTTCGATGTGGAGATGATGCGGGAAACCGGCTTCTGTTCAGGGATCGAAAACTATTCCCGGCATCTCACGGGAGGGATGCCGGGGGAGCCTCCCTGCACACTGATCGACTATTTCCCAGACGATTTCCTTATTATTGTGGACGAATCCCATATTACCCTGCCGCAGATCCGGGGGATGTATGCGGGAGACCGTTCCAGGAAAATGACTTTGGTGGATTATGGTTTCCGCCTGCCATCCGCTCTGGATAACCGCCCATTGGCATTCCCGGAATTTGAGTCAAAGATCGATCAGATGATGTTTGTATCTGCAACCCCTTCTGTTTATGAGGAGGAGCATGAAATGATGAGGGTGGAGCAGATCATCCGTCCCACAGGCCTTTTAGACCCTGAAATCTCGGTTCGTCCTGTAGCAGGGCAGATTGACGACCTGGTTTCTGAGGTCAACAAGGAAGTGGAGGCCCATCATAAGGTGCTGATCACCACCTTGACGAAGCGCATGGCAGAGGATCTGACCGATTATATGCGGGAGATAGGGATCAGGGTGAAATATCTCCATTCGGATATTGATACATTAGAGCGGGCTGAAATTATCCGGGATATGCGTCTGGATGTTTTTGATGTATTGGTTGGAATCAATCTTTTGAGGGAAGGGCTGGATATTCCTGAGATTACTCTGGTTGCCATTTTGGATGCGGATAAAGAGGGATTTCTGCGCTCTGAGACATCGCTGATCCAAACCATCGGAAGGGCAGCGAGAAACAGCGAGGGCCATGTGATCATGTATGCGGATACCATAACAGATTCCATGGGCGTAGCCATTGATGAGACCAACCGCCGCCGCAGGATCCAGCAGAAATACAACGAAGATCACGGGATCACTCCCACAACGATAAAAAAGGCGGTCCGGGATCTGATCGCTATATCCAAGGCAGTGGAGGCAGATGACCGTCATTTTGAAAAGGATCCGGAATCTATGGATGAGAGGGAGCTGAAGAAGTTATCCAAAGAGCTGGAGAAAAAAATGCGCCAGGCGGCAGCAGAGCTTAATTTTGAGGAGGCGGCAAGACTTCGGGATCGGATGATCGAAGTGAAAAAAATGATGAATCGTTTGTGATTTTCTGTCATTTCTGGCAAAATGTTTTAAAAATGTAATATTCTTTTAAGGATTATTAAATTGCACAATAGAATCCAATCATCTATAATAAAGATAGTCAATAATAACAAGGATATTGAAATGATAGATGAGGAGGATTTGCGTATGAAGAAGTTTACAAAAGGGTTATGCCTGCTTCTGGCAGCAACGATGGCGTTGGGAAATAGCGTTACTGTATTTGCAAAAGATGAAAAGATTGACACGGTAAAGGTCAGGTTCAGCTACAGCCAGGAGCCAAAAAGCGGAGAGGATATTGGAGATATTTCTGCAAGCAGCAGCAGCGATGAGTATGATGTGGATTCAGTAGAGTATACCAATGCGGAAGACCAGGATACCTGGACGGTAGGAGACGTGCCGGAGGTAAAGGTGGAATTATCTGCCAGCGATGGATATGAGTTTTCTTATACCTCCAAGAGCCATTTTTCCATTTCCGGATGCGGGGCAGAGTTTAAGAAGGCAAAAATTTACGATGACGGAGCTTTCGTGGAGCTGTATGTAGAATTAGACCGTATCGGAGGAAAGCTTCAGGGAACCGAGAATCTGGAATGGAGCGACGGGACAGCGACCTGGGATGAGGTTGAGGGCGCTAAGAGCTATGACGTAAAGCTTTTGCGGGATGATAAGACCGTGACAACAGTGGAGACAACAGGAACCTCCTACAATTTCTCCGGTTATTTCAACCGCGAGGGAGATTACACATTCCGCGTGAGAGCAATCTCCAAGTACAACAGCAAGACTGGCGAATGGTCAGAGGATTCCGATACATTGTACATTGATGAAGATGAATTGGGACAGTACGGCGGAAGCGGACAGTGGAGATTAGATGGAAACGGTTACTGGTATGCGTATGATACAGGCGGATATCCTTCTTCCTGCTGGAAGCAGATCAACGGAGCATGGTATTACTTTGGAAACAATGGATATATGCTCACCGGCTGGCAGAGACTGGATGGAGAATGGTATTATCTGAATCCGGCGAATGGTGTTATGATGATCGGCTGGCAGGCGATTAATGGCCAGTGGTACTATATGAATGGAAGCGGTCAGATGCAGACGGGCTGGCAGGCGATTAACGGAGCATGGTATTATTTAAACAGCAGCGGAGCGATGCTTACCGGCTGGCAGCGGTTAGGCGGCCAGTGGTACTATTTGAATCCGGCGAATGGTGTTATGATGACGGGCTGGCAGTTTATTAATGGAAAATATTACTATATGGGAAGTGACGGATCCATGTACTACAATACCTGGACTCCGGACGGAAAATATGTAGATGGCTCCGGAGCGTGGGTTCAGTAGGAGCGGTTGGCCGGACGAATAAGGCAGGCGGGAGCTTCCAAATCGATGCAGCTTCCAATTGCATGAAAGAAGGAAATATGGATTTATGAGAGGGTATGCCCCATGATCGGAATGATTGATGGGGCATGCCCCTTTTAGAATATAGGATTGATAATAGATTTAGCTGGAAAACAAGGGTTGGGATAAAGATCCACCGATGGGAGCCAGAGTGATGGACTGATGTTCCCGTGAGTAAAGATAGACCTGATTGGAGAGTTGATCCTCTGCAGATACCTCAGTTTCATTGATATAGGATACCAGACGGCTCATTTCTTCATAGAAAATATCGCCGTGGTCGGGCAAGAGAAGAACTTCATGGATGCTGGAGGGAAGGATGATGAGATCGCATTCCATTTCTTCTGCAAAGTTTTGGAGAACATGTTTGTAAAGGATACAGGAAGCCCCATTGATCCCAGAAGTATTGCTGAGAACGTAGAAGGGGGCAGCTTCATCAGAAGGAAACTCGCGGCATGGAAAAGCGGGAGAGAACCGGCGGCTCATTTCTTCTAAAATGCAGGCCATGCTGGATATGACAGGAGGAAAGAGAAGCTGAGCGTTAGCTAGGGCGGTTTCCTTCAGCTCATCTAAGGAACATCCCCAGAGCTTCATATGGCTGTGATGGATCAAGGCAGTCATGAGCCCATTTTCATCCTCGTGTATGCAAAGATAAAATACAATGGCCAGATCCAGCCAGGGGACATAGGGAACATCCTCCAAAAGTTCCCGATTGGAATCAGCGTGGATCAGCTTAAAGGAAATAGCGTGTTTCATTTTTTCATAGCTGGAAAAAGCTTCATGATCCACTGGAGGCATGGGATTTTGATAGTAGAGCTCTAAAAGCTCTTTCACCAGGCTGGCTATGGAAGATCCCTTTCTGTATTGCTGATAATATTGATTGAGATAAATAGAAGGGGACACAGGATCTGTTCCTTTTGTGATGCATAGACCATCCAGAACAAGCCCATTATTTTTTTGAACCTTTCGCAGGGAAAGGGTATATCCGCTTCCAAGAGCAAGTTCCATCTGCTGTTTTACAGCTGTTAAAAATTCTTCGTATACCAATTAGATACCTCCTTAATAAGTTTTTATGTTTGATTGTTTCGGATAAAATGATGATCAAGATGGATTCAGATGATGATCCAGACTTGTGAAAATAGAAAAAAATTTATAGAACATTCATAGAAAATAGTGGAATGTTTTCAGTCTAGTCTATCTAAGGTTCTTTGTCAAGCTATTTATCATTGTCAAGCGTTTTTGAAAATGTCCCGAAAAACTTTAAGTATTAGCCCCGACTTAT
>CABQJX010000167.1 GCA_902464595.1 uncultured Lachnoclostridium sp.
ATATGCTTCCATAGCGCAGTTGGTAGCGCACTTCACTCGTAATGAAGGGGTCGCCGGTTCAAGTCCGGCTGGAAGCTTGTGAAAAGACCATCGGTTTTCGGTGGTCTTTTTTGCGTAAGAGGATTTTGCGTAAAAATGATCGGTAATGTGAAACGTGGGGCAGAAGTATTTTGTCAGTGGTTTTTAAGTCGAAACACAGAAAATAATATCACTATTAAAGTAATTTACAATTTCTTTAATATTCAGGGATTTATATTGAAAATATAATGGAAAATGAAGAAGGTGAAAATGTGTATGCCCCTATAGATGAATTGCTCATCAATCTGGGATACGGCGTTAATTATAAGGTGGAAGATAATTCGATTGATTTAATTCCGCAGAACCGTATTTTCCAAGTAAATCCTGACGAAGCAGATTCTAATGGTAATGGGGTTTTTAATATAGCCAATCATACAGACCAGCGGAATATAGCTGAATCGGGTTCATTTCAAGCCGAAGATCAGCGGACGCTCATTTTAAATATTATTTCGGATATGAAAGGCGGAAACGTAGATTTATTTTTGTTTGATCCAAGTGGAAAAGAACAGCGTATTTCCATCGGTTTTTCTGATCGGACGAAAGAAATACCGTTAGAAAAAGGAACATGGCAGTATAATTGCTCCGGTATATTGAAAGAGGGAGGCAGCATAAAAATTGTGGGAACGATTAAGTGAAAAATCACATGAGTACAGCATTATGATAAAATGGAAATAAACAGAAAAAGATAGGGAATATAATAGGGGCGGCGTACAATTATCAAATGAGATGCTTGTGCGCTGCCCCCTGGTCTACAGCCATTTTAACAAAAAAACAACAGAAAACATAATTGCTGATGTTCTCTCCTTATGATATGATTAAATACATATGGGGCAGCTGAAAATGGATTGCCGGTTTTGCGGCTTGAGTATGTCCCTGTAAAATGTCAGGAATGTTTCAAATGTGGGAATACTTCCTGGAAAAGGAGCGAAATGATGAAAAATATCAGGTTCAGGAACTATATATACTGGGGAACGACAGCGTTGGCGGTGGTAGCATGCAGCGTAGCTTTTGGATTCTTTTTGTCCCGCTTCCAGATTGTGGCAAAGGCAGTGGGAAAGGTGGTATCCATCCTTATGCCTATCATTTATGGGGCGGTATTGGCCTACCTTATGCTTCCTATTTACAATAAGAGCAGGGCGTGGGTGTTTCAAAGCCTGGAGCGCCATGTAAAACAATGCAGACATGCAGACGGGATTGCGAAAGCAGCAGCTACGCTTGTGAGTCTGCTGGTTCTGCTGGCTATTGTTTCCGGGCTATTTTGGATGGTAATTCCTCAGATCTATACCAGCATCATAGGCTTGCAGGCTGGTTTGGAGGAAAATATTTATAATCTCAGCCTGTGGCTTATGAAAACCTTTGAGGACAATCCGACCATTGAACAAACGATCATGCCTCTCTATGAGCAGGCGGCCGGAGAGTTTCAAAATTGGCTTGCAACAGATCTGGTTCCCAATATGTCTATGATCATTGGCCAGCTGTCATCAGGAATTTTGAGTGTGGTGACGGTGGTGAAAAACCTTTTGATCGGTTTGATCGTTATGGTTTATTTCCTCAATATTAAGGACACTCTTTCGGCGCAGGGCAAGAAGATCCTTTATGGTCTTCTTCGGCTCAAAGATGCAAATCGGTTCATCAGCGAGGTGCGGTTTGCCCATTCGGTGTTTGGCGGCTTTATTACGGGAAAGCTGCTTGATTCCCTGATTATCGGGATCATGTGCTTTTTTGGTATGAAATTTTTAAAAATGCCTTATGTACTTTTGATCAGTGTGATCATCGGTGTAACCAATGTGATTCCTTTTTTTGGACCGTTTATCGGGGCGATCCCAAGCGCCTTCCTTATTTTGCTGGTGAGTCCGATGAAATGCCTGTATTTCCTGATTTTTGTTCTGGTCTTGCAGCAGTTTGACGGAAATATTTTAGGGCCTAAGATCCTGGGAGATTCCACGGGACTTCCTAGTTTCTGGGTGCTGTTTTCCATTCTTTTGTTTGGCGGGCTTTTCGGATTTGTGGGTATGATCATAGCAGTTCCTCTATTTGCTGTGATCTATCGTCTGACAGCGGCATATATTAACAGCGCTTTGATACGCAAAGATCTGTCGGCTGACACATCTGCTTACCGGGAGCTGGATCATATCGACGAGGAAGATAAACGTTATATAGAACGAAAATAGGCAGTTTTGCAAAGTGCCGGAGGACAAAAGAAACAAGAGGTTTTGCAAAGCAGAAAAGGAGAGAGAGTATGGATGATCTGCGCACAAGATATTTGGAACAGCTGTCAGAAGCATTTCCTACGATTGCGGCAGCCTCCACAGAGGTGATCAATCTGGAAGCGATCCTGAACCTTCCAAAAGGAACAGAGCATTTTTTGACAGATATTCACGGGGAATATGAGGCATTTTCCCATGTGCTGAAAAACGGATCCGGGGCTGTGCGCAGAAAAGTGAACGATGTATTTGGAAATACGCTCAGCAATAAGGATAAACAGACACTGGCTACCCTGATCTATTATCCGCGGGAAAAAATGGCCAGGATTTTGGATAAGACGGAAAATAAAGAGGATTGGTATAAGATCACCCTGTACCGTCTTATTGAGGTGAGCAAACGGGCGGCAAGTAAGTATACGCGTTCTAAAGTGCGAAAGGCCCTTCCGCCGGAATTTGCCTATGTGATCGAAGAACTGATTACAGAAAAGGTGGATGTGCGGGATAAGGAGTCCTATTATAATGCCATTGTCCAGACAATCATACGGGTTGGAAGGGCAGGGGAGTTTATTGTGGCTTTGTGTCAGCTCATCCAGCGCCTGGTGGTGGATCATCTTCATATTTTAGGAGATATTTATGACAGGGGGCCAGGGCCTCATAGGATCATGGATACTCTCATGTCCTACCATTCCCTGGATATTCAGTGGGGGAATCACGATGTTCTTTGGATGGGGGCAGCGGCAGGCCAGGCCTGCTGTATTGCCAATGTGATCCGGATCTGCGCCAGGTATGGGAATTTGGATATTCTTGAGGAGGGATATGGGATCAACCTGTTGCCGCTGGCCGCTTTTGCGTTGGAAACATACGGGGAAGATCCCTGCCTTTGTTTTCAGCTCAAAGGGGATGGGGGAGAGAGTCCCGGAGAGCGGGAGCTGAATATTAAGATGCACAAGGCTATATCGGTGATCCAATTTAAGGTAGAGGGACAAATGATAAAAGCCCACCCGGAGCTTGGCCTTGAAAGCCGGAATCTGCTGCACTGCATGGACACCGCCAGGGGGAAATTGGTAATAAAAGGGAAAGAGTATGAGCTTTTGGATTCTTATTTTCCCACAGTTGACCCGGCGGATCCATATCGCTTGTCCGCAAAGGAGCGGGAAGTGATGGATCGCCTGGCTGCAGCGTTCTGCAATTGTGAGAAGCTGCAGCGGCATATGCGTTTTCTTTTGGCTAAGGGAAGTTTGTATAAGGTATACAATGGAAACCTTCTTTATCATGGCTGTATCCCTATGAATGCAGACGGGACGTTCTGCGAGGCGGAGATTTATGGTTCGCGTGTTCAGGGAAGGGAATTATATGACTGCCTGGAAGGGTATGTCCGCAAGGCATTTATGGCAGTAGACCCGGCGGAACGGCAGCGGGGAAGGGACATCTGCTGGTATATATGGCTTCACCCTGATTCTCCTCTCTTTGGCAAGGATAAAATGGCTACCTTTGAGCGGTATTTCCTGTCAGATAAGGCCAGCCATAGGGAGAGAAAAAATCCCTATTACAGCTTGCTGGAAAACGAAGAAGCCGTGAGCCATATCCTGGAGGAATTTGGGCTGGATCCCCGGGAAGGGCACATTATCAATGGCCATGTTCCCGTAAAGAGTAAGGACGGAGAGGATCCGGTAAAATGCGGCGGAAGGGTTCTTGTCATTGACGGAGGATTTTCAAGGGCCTACCAGAAAGAAACAGGGATTGCCGGTTATACTCTGATCTACAACTCCTATGGGCTGATTCTGGCAGCTCACGAGCCTTTTGAGTCTACGGAGTCAGCCATTGAAAAAGAGAGCGACATCCATTCAGAGAGCATTGTGATCAAGCGGGTGGCGAACCGGAAGCTGGTGGGGGATACGGATGTAGGAAGACGGCTTGAGGCGAAGATCAAGGATCTGGAGATGCTTCTGGAGGCATACCATACAGGAGTGATCGCAGAACGGTTGTAGAAAGTTTTTATAGTTTTCTGGTTTGTAATTTTGGGGGCTGGATGGACAGGCATTGTTGGAAACGATCGCCTGTTCTTCCGGCTTATCACCGGAATAAGGTGAGCTGAATCTTCATAGGGCAGACCCCCAATGCTTCTTGTCCGTTTCAAACGGACAAGAAGATGTATGGCTGAACTGATATGTAATGACTTTTGTCAAGAGGTAAACTGCAAAAATCACCACAA
>CABQJX010000168.1 GCA_902464595.1 uncultured Lachnoclostridium sp.
CTTGAATAGCTCATTCTTACGCTTTTCCCGGCCGGTACCGGACGTATTCTGCTTTTCTCCATTGACGTTTCACCCCTGTTTTCTAATTTGGTTGCAATATTTTCACGCGGCCCCTCTGTCGAACCGGACAGCTGGGACAGCAAATATCACGATCGTTCTCAGTTCATGCAGCCCACGCGGCTCAAAACCTGCAAGAAGGCGCAAAAAGCCCACGTCGCCACAATAGTGCACACTCCATAATAACATACTCCTGTCAAGGTGTCAAGGATTTTTGCTTGCATTTTTTTCCTGAAAATGATATACTGTTATAGAATGTCCCCTGGGGATGGAATCTATCTGCAACGATCCGGACAGAAAGATCTGACGTTGGACGGATGCATTTGTTTTACGGGGGGAGATGCATCAGATAGACCGATGCGAATAATTACATAATAAGTTGGAGGTAAACCCCATGGCTCAGACTATTTTAAATGTGCTGCTTGTCATTCTGTTTATTGCTGTGATCGTTCTGGTCATTCTCTACTTCCTTGGAAGCAAGCTACAGAAGCGTCAGGTAGAACAGCAGCAGATGCTGGATGCCGCAGCCCAGACTGCTTCGATCCTTGTCATTGATAAGAAGAAAATGAAGATCACCCAGGCAGGACTGCCTAAGATCGTAGTTGACCAGACGCCAAAATACATGCGCTGGGCAAAGGTTCCCGTTGTAAAAGCTAAGATCGGCCCCAAGGTCATGACTCTTATTGCCGACGGCCGGGTATTTGAATCCCTTCCGGTAAAGACAGAGGCCAGAGTTGTCATCAGCGGTATCTATATCACGGAGATCAAAAGCGTCAGAGGCGGAGCCGTTCCCGCTGCCCCGAAGAAAAAAGGGTTCTTTGCCAGATTTAAAAAAGATAAGAAAAAGAGCGAAAGCAAGTAATTGAATGAATTGAACACTCAAAAGAACGCCGCCCCATCATTCCAAAGGCAATGATGAAGCGGCGTCTTTTTTATTTCTCCGCAAAAGGCTCTTAGGGGCATGACTGGACATCTACGCGGATCGTACAATCCGACAGATGCTCATAATTAATATCCAGGGAATAATCCACATCAACCATCAGGCTGTCTGTCTCCTCCTTTACCCGGATCCGGTTGGCCTGGATCCCCACCACCATATCCCCCAAAGGCGTGGTATAGCAGGAAAGATTCTTCTTATTCTTTTCAAACTGCATATGGGTATTGGCCAGCCCCTTTTTGATGATGTCCATACTGGAAGGAGAGATTTTGATCACATTTTTCACCGTTCCCTCGAATCCCTCCATCACTTCCTCATACAACACATAGTGTTTTCCGTTTTTCTGGTAGTAATCTCCCCGGACTACCATCTCCACATCTGAATTTTCATCGTCCATCATATGGATCCCGCTAATCTTGATGAGAACATCTTTTGTCATAATCCTTCTCCTGTCTTCCTGAGTTCCCGAATGTTCATTCAGCCCAATCGTCTGGAGGGACTGGGCGGCCTCCTGTCCTTGTCCTAAAGTTCTCCTACGATTCATACCGCTTCAGACCATGCTCCATCAGAAGGTCTACCAGCTGATCCTTATCGATCCCTCTTGCCTCCCACAGCATGGGATACATGCTGATAGCGGTAAAGCCAGGCATGGTGTTGATCTCATTAAAGACTACCGTCCCATCTTCTTTTACAAAGAAGTCCACACGGGCCAGTCCGTAACCGTCCACTGCCTGAAAGATAGCTGCGGCAGCCTTTCGGATCTCTTCTGCTGACTCTCCAGGAAGCTTTGGATCTGTCACGGTCCTGGATTCCTCATTATAGTATTTTGCATCAAAATCATAAAAATCTGCGGCAGCCAATATCTCCCCTACGCCGGAAGCCTTTACTTCTTCTGCACCGCCGCCGAAGACAGCGCACTCTACTTCCCTTCCCACAATGGTCTCCTCCACCAGGATCTTCCGGTCGTGACGCGCAGCCTCCGCTAACCCGGCTTCTAATTCTTCCCGGTTTTCTGCCTTGCTGACTCCTCTTGAGGAGCCTGCGTTGGAGGGTTTGATAAATACCGGATAGGAGAAACGCTTCTCGATGCGTCCCACTGTTTCCTCCATAGAAGAAAGATCCTCTCTGTATACTGGCTCATAGGCCGCCTGGCATACCCCCAGACGATCCACAATGATCTTCGTATACATTTTATCCATAGAGACAGCGGAAGCCAAAACACCGCAGCCCACATAAGGGATCCGCGCCAGCTCCAAAAGCCCCTGGATCGTGCCATCCTCTCCAAAGAGACCGTGAAGGACAGGGAACGCGAGATCCACCCTTACCTGTTCCACTCCCTCCGGCCCCATCAGAAGCACGCAGCGCTTTCCAGCGTCAGGAAGGATCGCCGCGCTGATGCTGCTCTCTCTCCACTGGCCGCTCTCAATATCTTCCAGGGAATCCACTTTCAGCCAATGCCCTTCCTCCGTTATACCAATGAGAAGCACATCATATTTCTCTCTATTTATATGCCGGATCACATTCGCTGCGGACATGCAGGATACCACATGCTCTGATGACTGACCGCCAAATATAACTGCTGCCTGTAATTTATCCATCTCCCTATCTCCTTCGACCCATCGCCTGCGTTTTGCAGGTGTTTTTATTTCTAAACAAAAAATTTCAGCAGTCCAATTTTAACTGCATTGTTTATAGTATAACATATGTGTCAATGCTCTGTTACAGAACGAAACGCCGCCGGGAACAAACCCTCTGATCCCGGCAAAAAATAAGCTTTATCAATTTGTCATTTAGGAGGTAGCTTTCTATGCATTCTGTCCATTTGAATCCCCGCCCTCAGCCGTCACGGTCCAGGATTTTCTTCAGCCTGTCTGCCCTGTGCTTTGTCACAGCCTTTCTCCTGACTATGGCGGCAAGCACTAGGAAAGAGGAGGAGACTGCCAGCCGCATTGCCCCTGAAATCCTGCGCTTTCATGTCCTGGCCGACAGCAACCGGAAGGAAGACCAGGAGCTGAAGCTGGGGGTAAAAACCTTGATACTTAACTACATCCAAAGCCACATATCCCAGGAAGCCGGAAAAGAGGAAATCAAAGATTGGGTATTGCAAAACCGCTCCCACATCGAATCCATGGCTCAGGACTGGCTGGCTTCCATGGGAAATCCCCTGCCAGTATCCCTCTGCGTGGCAAAAGATCATTTCCCCACAAAAGCCTATGGGGACATGGTCTTTCCCTGTGGTTCCTACGAGGCGGTCCGCATCACCATCGGAAGCGGAAAAGGACGCAATTGGTGGTGCGTCCTCTACCCCTCTCTCTGCTATACCGGGCCCAGTGAGGCAGCAGTTCCCCCGTCTTCCAAAGTAATCCTGTCCACCCTTCTGTCCTCAGCCGACTACGAAAGCCTCTTTAAAAAACGGCATCCAGCAGCGGATCCTGCTTCTCCCAGCCTTACTTCTGCTGATCCAATTTCTCCTGAAGCGCCTCGTCGCTGACCTCGATCCACACATCTTCTTCCTCGGCGTTAAGCCCCAGATACTGGGCCAGCGTCCGGGGATCGTCGCTGTTGTTCCACCGGCTGATATACCGGTCGATCTCCTCAAAGGGGATCTCTCCTGCCAAATACTGCTCTTTAAACGTTTTTTCTTCCATAATTAATGTTTCCCCCGTCCTGACGGAACCGGCTCCTGATCCTGTTCCTTAATATTGCGCGCTACTGTGATCTCCTGATTGTCGATGTGCTCCCTGGCCGCCCTCTTGGCCTCCTCCAGGCCCCGGACCTTCAGCGCTGCCAGTATATGCTCATGTTCCACCACCAGCACCTGGCGCTTATCCTCATCCTTTATATATTCCAGACGGTAGCGGTACATCTGCTCCCGCAGGTTGCCCAGCATCTGCACCAGCTTGTCATTGCGGGTTCCCTGGTAGATCACATCGTGATACTGCTCGTCCGTCTGTGCGATCGCCATTGCCTCTCCCTTCGCAATGGCAGTCTTAAAAGCTTCCTGGGCCTGTTCCAACGCCTCTATATCCTCCTGGGACATTCTCTGACAGGCCAGTTCAATGGCCAGCTCCTCCAGGGAACGGCGCACCTCCAGAACATCCCGCAGGTTCTTTTCGGAGATCTTGGCCACCTCCGCTCCTTTTCTCGGGATCATCAGCACCAGACCTTCCAGCTCCAGTTTTCTGATCGCCTCCCGTATGGGAGTTCTGCTCACCCCCAGCTTTTCAGCCAGCTGGATCTCCATCAACCGTTCTCCGGGAGACAGCTCTCCCTTTAAAATCGCCTGACGCAGTGTATTAAACACTACATCCCGGAGAGGAAGATATTCATTCATATCAACTGTAAAATTACTTCCCATGATAAAATGTCCTTTTTCCTTCCTTGCTTCCCTCATCTGAGGTCTGTTTTACATTAAAGAAATTGGTCAGGTATACCT
>CABQJX010000169.1 GCA_902464595.1 uncultured Lachnoclostridium sp.
GCTGAGAAGGAGCGTCTCAGAGAATTTCACCAGCTGCTTTTGGAGGGCTATGAGCAGGTCATGTCAGGAGACAGGAACGTGCTTTTTAAAATGAAAGAGATCTGGTCCTGTATGATCCAGATATTTGATGGCGGGGAGCCCTATATTAAAAAGATCAAGAAATCTCAGAAAATAGGGGATTATCAGGCGGCAGTGTCCAATCTGTTTGCCAATGGGGATATTCGGGAGGGAGCAGGATTTTCCAGTTATTAGCAGAAAATTCCCCAGAGGATCCGCCTCTTTTATTTTCCCGTTGTTTGGGAAAATGAAAGGGGGGCGGCCTTCTCAATCCTTCCGCATCCGATGGGGATTCCGGGATTTCCTGAAGGCTGGGAAGTAAAATCATCTGCCTGGCTGTGAAGAACAACGGATCTTCCCAGGATCTCATCAATGGAGAACCGCTTATCATAAAAGGAGGCCCAGGCGTAACCGTCATTTGCCATGAGAGGCAGGAGATCTCCTCCATGATAGGGATGGGACATGCCGGTCGGATTATAGTGTGCTCCCACCCGGCGGAAGGATTGGGAACAGTCCCCATTTTCATGGATATGCATGGCAAAAAAGGAGCCATAGCCGGGGGAAGGATCCTTTGGAAGGTTGAAAAATTCTGCCTCCACCAGGACGCCTTCATAGGGGGTCGTGTAAAATTTTACCAGGCCGCTGAGGGGTGGGTAAGCATCCTGGCCCCGCACCCAGGCCAGGGCTTTGGGAGCCTGGAAGCGGAGCAGATCGGAAAAGGTGTCAGCAGGAGTTCTGTTTTGTTCAGTCATAAGATTTCTCTTTCATAAGGATTTCTTTACAGTGTATGCGCAGACATAGGATTCCATTTCAAAATTCGATCAACCATACAGAAAGGACAGCATCATGTACGACAATCTTACAAAAAGCGATATTAAGAAAATGGAGGAGGAGATCGAGTACCGCAAGCTGGTGGTACGAAAGGAGGCGCTGGAGGCGGTAAAAGAAGCCAGGGCTCACGGGGATCTCAGTGAAAATTTTGAGTATAAGGCCGCCAAGCAGGATAAGAACCGCAACGAGAGCCGGATCCGCTATTTGGAGCGTATGATCAAGACGGCCCATATTATTTCCGATGATTCCAAATCTGATGAGGTGGGTCTGGGAGACACCGTTCAGGTATATATTCCCGACGACGATGAGACGGAGACATATAAGCTGGTGACAACGGTGCGGGGAAATTCCCTCCAGGGACTTATCAGCATTGATTCTCCCCTGGGAAAAGCCTTGAAGGGCCATAAGGCAGGGGATAAGGTATTTGTCCAGGTCAACGACCGGTTCGGATATGAGATCGAGATCCGTTCCATTGACAAGACGACAGAGGAGAAAGAGGATAAGCTGAGAAGCTTCTAAGTGTAGAGAGGTATCTGCTATGAGAACCATGAATATGACCCAGGGAGGCATCACGGGCCATCTGATCCGTTATTCGATTCCCCTGATTTTAGGGAATCTGTTCCAGCTCACCTACAATGTGGTGGACTCTGTTATCGCCGGGCGTTTTATCGGAAAGGAAGCATTGGCGGCGGAGGGGACGGCAGGGCCGGTAATGAATATAGTGATCCTGGGCATATCCGGCATATGTATGGGGGCCTCTGTGCTTATGAGTGAGTTTTTTGGATCAGGGGATCATAAGAAGCTGAGGCGGGAGATGGCAGCCGTCCTGCTGTTCGGCCTTTATTTTTCTGCCGGGGTGGCCTTGGCAGGAGGAGGCTTCTCAAGGTTCCTCCTTTCTGCCCTGCAGGTTCCGCCAAAGCTTTTGGGCCAGGCATCCGTCTATCTTTCGATCCTGTTTTTGGGAGCTCCCTTTACCTATTGCTATAATGCCATGTCTGCGGCCTTAAAAAGCGTGGGGGATTCCAGGACGCCCCTGCAGTTTTTGGCCTTTTCTTCCATATTAAACGGCGTTCTCGACCTCATCCTCATCGGAGGGTTTGGATTTGGCATCATCTGCTCCGCAGTGACTACAGTGGCGGCTCAGGGAGCCTCCGCATTTTTGTGCATGTGGTATATCAACCGCAAGGTTCCTCTTTTGCGCCTGAAGCGGGAGGAGTATGTGATCGACAGGGAGCTTTTATCTAAGACCCTGAGGTACGGGGGAGTGACGGCCCTCCAGCAGTCCTGCCAGCCGATTGGAAAGCTGCTGATCCAGGGAGCGGTAAACCCTATGGGAGTGGACATGATCGCTGCCTTTCTCGCCGTAAACCGCATCGACGATTACGCTTTTACCCCGGAGCAAAGCATATCCCACAGCATCACTACCTTTGTGGCTCAGAACCGTGGAGCAGGGAAAAAGGAGCGGATCCGCCAGGGATTTTTCTGCGGTATGATCCTGGAGGCCTGCTATTGGGTTCTGATCTGCTTTCTGACCCTCTGGTTCGGCAGGCAGCTTGTAAGCCTGTTCCTTCCATCTGGAAATGAACAGGTGGTGGATCTGGGAAACAGCTACCTGGGGCTTATGGCCTTTTTCTATCTCTTTCCTGCCTTTACCAATGGGATCCAGGGTTTTTTTAGGGGAATGGGAAATATGACGATGACTTTGATCGGAACCTTGATCCAGACCAGCCTTCGGGTGATCTTCGTATATCTTCTTGTGCCGTCTATGGGCCTTCCCGGCGTGGCTTTTGCATGCGCCATCGGGTGGAGCGCTATGCTTTTGGCAGAAATTCCCTGCTGTTTTTCTGTAATTTGTAAAACGACTATGGAAAAAAGCAGTAAATAGTGGTATACATAAATATAGGATTATGTTGTAAACACAGGGGGGGGTATAAAGATGGATCATGAACTATTTTCAGAGTATGGGGAAGGAGCGGGAGCCGGTCCGGATACCGGTCTTTCCGCCTTTATGATGGGAGGTATTTCCATTGAGTACAATGAAAAGCCGCTGTCCATTACGGCCAGCTTGGGGAAATCCTTTCAGCTCTTTCTGATCCTTCTGTATTACAGCGAAGAAGGGGTAGCCAGAGAGGCGCTGTTGGATATGCTTTATGGAAGCGGAGAGTATTCTAATCCCTCAGGAAGCCTTAGGGCAGTAGTCTTTCGCCTGAGAAAGTGTTTGGAGCAGTCCGGGCTGCCTCCCCATGATTACATCCGCATTGAAGGTGGGATTTACCGCTGGGACGGAGGCGGGCTCCCTCTGTGGGTTGACGCAAGGGAGTTTGAGCGCAGGGCAGTCAGAGGTCTGGAAAGCAGAAAATGGGAGCTGTTAGAACAGGCATGTACCCTCTACCGAGGGGAATTTCTCACTCAGCTGGCTGGGGAAAAATGGGTTCCGTCCATCGGGGCGCGGCTCCAGGAGCTTTATTTTAAATGCCTGCGCATGCTGTATGGCATTCTCAGAAAAAGCAGGGATTACAGCCGTCTGCTCCGGCTGTGCAGTTATGCCTGTAAGCTCTATCCCTATGAGGAATGTCAGATCATGAGGATCGACTGCCTGATCGCCATGAAGCGCTTTAAGGAGGCGCGTCAGGAATACGACGCAGCGGTGTCCCAATATTTTGAAGAACAGGGACTTCCGCCTTCCAAGGAGATGCTAAAACGGTTCCGCATGATGAGCGGTCAGCTGAGCCCTGCCTCCGATCACCTGGAAGATATTGGAAGTGCTTTGGGGGAGGAGGAAAGGGCGGAAGGCCCTTATTACTGCTCCTATCCCTCTTTTATCGATTGCTACCGCCTTTTGGAACGGATCAAGGAACGGGGAAAGCTGGTGAATATCCTTCTTTCCTGTACCTTAACCCAGGAAATAGGAGCTCCTATGGATCAGGGAGAAGAACTGTTCCGGACTGCTTCTGTAAAATTGCGGGAAGCCATACAGGGTTCCCTGCGCAAGGGGGATGTCTTTACCAGCAGCGGGGCAGGGCGGTATCTGATCCTTTTAAACGGCGCAGAGGAGATAAACTGCAAGATCGTCTGTCAGCGCATCAACCGGAATTTTCAGTTATGGCAGAACCAGTGGGGGAGAAAACGGATCTGTCTGGAATGCCGTTCGGTTTCAAAGAAGGATATGGGAACCGGTTAGCTCTCTGTCCGTATATCAGGAAGGGCTCCATACCGTCCTTCTAAATATTGTTTTCCATAGGCCTCATCGTTTCGCGGGATGAGGCCATTCTCTTTTTTATAGGAAGAAAGAGGGTACAGCTCCCGGTCTCCGTCCGGTTTGGCACAGCAGAGCCAGATTTCATCCCTGCGCATATAGGCTGGCTGCAGAAGGGCCGTGTTGTGGGCTGTGAATAACAATTGGGCATTGCGAGAATTTTTCTCACGATTGTGGAAGAATCGGATTAGACAGCGGAGACCTTGGGGGTGAAGAACACGGTCCAGATCA
>CABQJX010000170.1 GCA_902464595.1 uncultured Lachnoclostridium sp.
TTGTGGTGATTTTTGCAGTTTACCTCTTGACAAAAGTCATTACATATCAGTTCAGCCATGCGAAGATTCAGGCAGGAAAATGGGTTGAGAGCTTGTTTTTGCAATCGCTTTTCTGTCTGGATCTTCACGAGACAGACGCCCGATGCGTCTTATACGCCTTGAACGGACAGTAAGATGTATGGATGAATTGTTGCATTGACTGATATAAGTCCTTTCCTTCCTGATTGTTTGATCGTTTAGGCGACAGCCTTCGTCAGATCACAGAATATGGTGAAATGTAAATGCTTGGTCATAATGTTTCACGTGAAACATCACCTGTTTTAGCGAAATGTGTTTCACGTGAAACAGAAGATATATAAGATATGAAAAAGATAGATGGGAGACAAGTAAGAGGAGGGTAATGAACAGTAACTGTAAAATAATGAAAAATCTTTATTTCATTGAATTTACCGTATGAAAAGACAGGGACTTGTGTTATAATCGAAAAAAGTAATAGAAAGAATCGTCATTGCTCACTGGCAGGCCAGCAAACAGTGACATTTGCGGGCCGATTGAACATTTTGTTTCGGAAGAGAGGATTGCTCACTTTTAAACGATGTTCTTATACCTTAAAGAGTAAGTGCTTGAGGCTGCTGTGAACAGTAACAAATAATCTTCTTTTTTAAGAAAGGAATTGATACATAATGGGACGAATCATAACCGTGGCCAATCAGAAGGGCGGGGTTGGTAAAACTACAACAGCAATCAATTTGGCAGCTTGTTTGGCTGAGGCTGGACAGAAGGTGCTTCTGGTTGATTTTGATCCCCAGGGAAATGCCAGCAGCGGTCTGGGTTTAGAAGAAGAAAATTTTGAAAAAACAGTGTATGATATGTTGGTAGAGGATGCATCGATTAAGGAATGTATTGTAAAAGAAATACAGCCCAATTTTGATGTGCTTCCATCCGATATGAATTTAGCAGGGGCAGAAATTGAGTTTCAGGAAGTAGATAATAAGGAACGGCTTTTAAATGGTTGTCTCCAACAGATTCGAGATGCGTATGATTTTATTATTATTGATTGCCCGCCTTCTTTAAATATACTGACGGTCAATGCATTGACAGCCGCAGATACGGTATTGGTTCCAATCCAATGTGAATATTATGCTTTGGAAGGGCTGAATCAGGTTTTAAAGACCGTGGATCTTGTTAAAAGAAAATTGAATCCTCATTTAGAGCTAGAGGGAGTGGTATTCACGATGTACGATGCAAGGACAAGATTGTCTATGCAGGTTGTAGAGAGTGTAAAAAACAATTTGAATACTACCATCTATAATACCATTATACCAAGGAATGTGCGTTTGGCGGAGGCTCCTAGTCATGGCATGTCCATTAATCTGTATGATTCCAGATCCACAGGAGCTGAGGCGTATCGGAAGCTGGCGGCGGAAGTCATGAGTAGAGGAGAAGAAGTATAATGGCAAAAAAGGGATTAGGCAAAGGCTTAGGAGCCATATTTGGAGAAGATGTCATAAAAGAGAGTGAAGAAGAAACGGCAAAAAGTAAGTCTGCTGTTGTGGAAAAGAGTGGAGAGAGAATGATTAAGCTGTCTCTTATCGAACCGAATCGAGAGCAGCCTAGGAAAAAGTTTGATGAGGAACAATTAGCTGAGCTGGCTGAATCGATCAAACAGTATGGTGTTCTGCAGCCCCTGCTGGTACAGAAAAAAGGCACATTTTATGAAATTATTGCAGGAGAGCGGAGATGGAGGGCTGCTAAAATGGCAGGCCTGAAGGAGGTTCCAGTTGTCCTGAGAGAATACAGTAAGCAGGAAAGCATGGAAATAGCGTTGATCGAGAATGTCCAGCGTTCTGATTTAAATCCCATTGAGGAAGCGCTGGCTTATGATTCTCTTGTAAAAGAGTTTGGTCTTACACAAGAAGAGATTGCTTCCAGGGTATCCAAAAATCGTGCTACGATTACGAATACTATGCGCCTCTTGAAATTGGATCAGCAAATTCAGGAAATGCTGATACAGGGAATGTTATCCAGCGGACATGCCAGAGCTTTGCTGCCTTTAGAAAAAAAAGAGCTGCAATTGAAGGCGGGCAAGATGATCTTAGATGGTTCACTCAGCGTACGGGAAACAGAGCGTTTGGTAAAACGTCTCACTAAGGAATCAGGCGATGAAAAAAAGGAAAAACAGAAAGAAAAAGATGAAAAGCTTTCTCTCATTTATCAGAATCTAGAAGAACGAATGAAGCATGTAATGGGAACGAAAGTAAGTATCCACAATAAAGATAAGAATAAGGGACGCATCGAGATTGAATATTATTCTGAAGCTGAATTAGAGCGCATTGTAGAATTGATCGAATCAATCCAATAAGAGACAGATATGTTTCACGTGAAACAAAGGTGTGTTCCTGAGAGAGCATATCAAATGGTCAGAGGACACAAGTGTAAATGTGTTGTTCCAATCATGTTGGGGAAAATGGTACAAGAACTTGAATTTCCAAATTTGGCTTCCTTTTTGCTTAGTTGTTTGGATTATGATTTTCATCTATAAAGAATCGGGAGATTTAACACCAGCGTTTGAAGTTGGTTCATCTAAGTTAAAAGTTTTGCCATGAAATGCGGAAACTCAAATGAAAATAAGGTTTGAGCGGGGCTGGTATCAGTAAAATATAGAAAGAAAACGCGGGCATAAGGGCATAAGAGAGGAAGGTCCAGGGAAGTCCGTATGCAAAGGAGAGTAAGATAGTATATGGAAAACAGCATCTTGAATCAAATTCCATTTGACCCTGCATACATGATAGCAGGTTTGCTGGCAGTTACTTTGCTGCTATTGATTCTTGTCATAGTATCCATGAGGAAGATCAAACGTCTGGAACGTCAGTATGACTACTTTATGAGGGGGAAGGATGCAGAAACTCTGGAGGATCTTATTGTGGATCAGATTGCGGAGATCGCAGATCTGCGTGCTGAGGACAGAGCAAACAAGGATTCTATCCGAACCTTGAATCGGAATCAGCGGGCCTCTTTTCAGAAATACGGAGTGGTACGTTACAACGCGTTTAAAGGGATGGGGGGAAATCTTAGTTTTGCATATGCAATGCTGGATTATACCAACAGCGGATTCATTTTAAATTGCGTTCACAGCCGGGAGGGCTGCTATCTGTATCTGAAGGAAGTTGATATGGGAAAAACAGACGTGGTTTTGGGAAATGAAGAACAAGAAGCTTTGGAACAGGCTTTGGGGTATATTAAGAAAAATTAGTAACAGTTCAGCCATACATCTTCTTGTCCGTTTTAAACGGACAAGAAGCGTTGGGCGTCTGCCCTATGAAGATTCAGACAGGAAAATGACCATGAAAACAAGCTTTCAACACATTTTCCTGCCTGAATCTTCGCATGGCTGAACGGTTACAAAAATTAAAGCAACGTTCAGCATGCATTTTTTATCTGAATCTTCGCATGGCTGGATATAAATGAAAAATTAGAGTTTTTGAATAAATACTGATCTTAACTGCTGGAGACAAAATCTGCAGTTGGAGGTCAGTATTTTTATTTCAAAAATGATAAATACCACCGCTGACCGAAAGGCGCGCCAATGAACCGGAAGTGTTCGAGAATTACAAAAATTGGAAAGCGGCAAAGATGAAAAATGTAAAAGGTGGAAAATATAAAAGGAAGCAAAATAAGTTTCACTGCATATGATAGAGATAAGAGAGCGTGAGAGGATATGAAATATGCAGGACATAGAGTATCTGAAAAGTCTGTATCCCAGGGAAGTGCGTATTCTTCAAGGGTACGTATCTGAGGCTTGTGACCGCATGGACTACCGGAATAGCCCGATGTATGATGAATACCCGGATCAGCTGATGATCGACCGCATCTGCGGTACAATTTGTGAAACGGTAGAGGCGGCAGAATGGGGAGAAAGGGGAAAGAAGACATGGGATCAGTCAGGAGAGGACAGGGAAAAACTTGCATCTTCCATCGACCTTGACATGAAGGGGAATATCGTTCCGGAAAGTGAAAATGGGACAGAAGATAAAAGACAGGAGGATTACGGATCAACAGAGGAAAGGGAGCCGGAATATACGTCAGGGGATGATTATAGGGAATCTTTGGTAAATCCTAGTGGGATCCAGATGGAAATTCAGGAGATGATGGCCGGGGAAAAGGGAGAGGAAAGTAATCCTTCCCAATGGTCATCTGCTGAAATGCTGTTTCAGAATGGAGCAGACAGTGAGCTGCAGCAAAGACCAGGTTCCATGAGCCGGCTAAGGGATACAGAAGGTTTTTCCGCTATGGAGGATCGTGGCTCTATATATTCTCCTGGTCCGGGCTCGGTACGTCCGCCCCGTCCACCGTATACACCCCAGCCAGGC
>CABQJX010000171.1 GCA_902464595.1 uncultured Lachnoclostridium sp.
TAAGTCCCCTACCGTCTCCAGTCCTACCCGCTTCCCCCAATCAGAGGACTGTGACAGGACCGAAAACATCTTTTCACTGGGCTTAAACTCAGGCAGGCAGTCCGGCGCCTCCTTCTGAGGCAGCACCATCACAAATCCATAGTGATAAGGGATCAGGTCAAAATACCGGATATACCCCGTATTCTGCACCATATATCCATAGTAGTAATCCTCAAAACCTCCAATATCATAGAGATTTACCCTCGACACCATGCGGTAGCGGAACAAACGCGCTTTGTCATACATTCCCAGATGTTCAAAAAGTTCAATGGCATCATCTGTGGACACGCTCCGTTTCATAATAGGGATCTTCTTTTCCACATAAGACTTCATCTTATCTTTGACCCGGTCTAAAAAAGGCTGGTCAATGGTAAATGTTCCTTTTGCCTCCACAAAAATCCCATTTCCCACAGAAAAATCAATCATTACCTTTTCTACATTTTCTGCCCCTGCAACGGAATAAAACGCCTTTAACATCATGAGAGAGGCGCTGCGGTAATAGGCGTCCATACCCGGCTTATCCCTGGCCGTAACAAAAGACAGCTGGCAGTCCCGAACCTGCTTATGTAATTCCCTTAATTTTCCATTTTCCCTCACCAAAAGAATATCGCTGTCATAATCCCTTTGGTACTCCTTTGCCACATCAAGCCAGGTCATTCCCTCTGGATATTCCCTGTCCTGTCCATTGATCTTCACGATCGCCATATATTTACCTCCTCCTGTACCACGACAAACCGCGTTTCCTCTGCGGTTAAAAAGCTGGCTTTCGCACCGCAGACCGTTCCTCTACAGCAGTACTGCAGGCCACTGAACCGGGGCCTGGAAAATCTCAATCTGCTCCCCCAGATTTTTTCTCAGATAGTCCGCCATATAGGGAATAAAGAGATGTTCCAGCCCATAATGCCCTCCGTCGATCACTGCCATTTTCCGGGCTGCTCCGTCAATTCCCTGGTGATGTCCAATATCCCCCGTGACAAGAACCTCTGCCCCCCAGGCCAAAGCTGCCTCAATCTCACTTCCCCCTGCCCCCGGGCAGACGGACACCCTGCTTATAAGCCGATCCATCATCCAGTCCCCATATATCAAAGCAAAGGGCAGCCCAAAAGCCTCTTTTACCAAATCCCCCAACTGTTTTACCGTCATTTTTTCTTTTAGTATCCCGCATTTTCCGATCCCATATGGGATTTCCCCCTTTGGCCCTTCCACAGATCCCATAACTTCTAAGGGAACGCACTCTGTAAGTCCCAGACGCTCTGCCGCCAGATCCGCCATACAGCCGGGAGCTGCGTCAAAATTGGTGTGCATGGCATAACAGCACATATCCGCCTGAAGCAGCTTTACCAGCCGCCTGGTAATAAAGTTTTGGTCATTGACCTTTTTAATTGCCTGAAAGATCAGGGGATGATGAGTCAAAAGAAGATCTGCCCCTTTTGCAGCAGCATCCTCTACCACCTGATCCGTCGCGTCCAGGGCAATGTAGATCCTCTCCACATTTTTTTCCATTCTTCCTGCCAGAAGTCCTGGATTGTCCCAACTGCAGGCCCACTCCTCCGGAGCCAGCCTTTTACATACTTCTATAATCTCACTGCATTTCATTCTGTGCCTCCTCAATCCAGCCAAGCTCCTCCATGCGTTCCCTTCTGGCCTCTTTTTTGGCCGGAGTCTCACAAGATAGATCCCCTGCTTTTAACCCCTCCAGGATCCCATAGATCCGCCTGCGCTCTTTTTCCAAATACTCCTGCAGCACCGTGTCCTTTTTCTCCATCAGGATTTTCCCGTAAAGATACTGAACCTGGCTGTCATATCTCATCTGCCCCCGTCCCACGCTCATGATGGTATAATATTTCCCATCTTCCTGAACCATCGTCTCATCTCTGATCACGAAGCCGCTCTCGGCCAAAAAACGCCTTACTTTATCTAAATCCGACTGAGGCGACAGGATATAGTGATCCACACTGCTCCATACGTGACGCCCCTCCTTCAATATCCGTATGACCAGCTCGCCTCCCATGCCGGCAATAATAACCGTATCTGCCTCACCAGGGGACAGCTTCTGCAACCCGTCGCTTAAACGGGCTGTAATAGAAATGGGATGTTTGCAATAGGCCTCATACTCTCTTATATGCTCCTTAGCCCGCTCCAGAGGGCCGGGACGCACATCCATAGCCAAAGCAGAACCGATCCGGCCTTGTTCAGCCAGATAAATAGGCACGTAGCCATGATCTGTTCCGATATCTGCAATGCGGCTTCCCGGCCTCACGAATCCGGCCACTGCCTTCAATCGCCGTGATATACGGACAGCCGTTCCCTTGGATCCTGCCCTATCTTCTTTTTTAGCTTCCTCGACTCCTTCTGTTT
Organism: uncultured Lachnoclostridium sp.; assembly: GCA_902464595.1. Taxonomy (GTDB): domain Bacteria; phylum Bacillota; class Clostridia; order Lachnospirales; family Lachnospiraceae; genus Enterocloster. The sequence continues at coordinate 2,398 of CABQJX010000171.1, forward strand.
TCCTGATCTTCTCAGTTTTCCTGGTTTCCCCGGCTTCTCCGGGTTTCTCGGTTTTCCTGGTTTCCCCGGCCTTCCCGGTTTCCTTAGTTCCTTCCAGTTTGGTTCTTACTTCCTTATTTTCCATATTTTCTCTATTCATCCAAGTAGTCCTTTAGTTTTCTGCTTCTGCTGGGATGGCGCAGCTTGCGGAGGGCCTTTGCCTCGATCTGGCGGATCCGCTCCCTGGTCACATCAAATTGTCTTCCCACTTCCTCCAGAGTTCTGGATCGGCCATCTTCTAAACCGAACCTCAGGCAGAGAACCCTCTGTTCCCTGGGCTCCAGAGTAGCAAGAACCTCCATCAGCTGCTCATGAAGGAGGACAAAGGCTGCTGCTTCCTGGGGAACCATCCCATTTTCATCCTCAATAAAATCTCCCAGATGACTGTCATCTTCCTCGCCTACCGGAAGCTCCAGCGAAACGGGCTCCTGGGATATTTTCATAATCTGGGCCGCTCTCTTTGCGGGCATCCGGGCCCGCCTGGCGATCTCATCCATAGTTGGCTCCCGCCCCAGCTCCTGAAGCAGCTGACGGGAGGTTCGTATAAGCCGGTTGATCGTTTCCACCATGTGAACCGGGATCCGTATGGTCCTGGCCTGATCTGCAATCGCTCTTGTAATAGCCTGACGGATCCACCAGGTAGCGTAGGTGCTGAACTTATACCCCTTATGATAATCAAACTTCTCCACTGCCTTGATAAGGCCCAGGTTTCCCTCCTGGATCAGATCCAACAGCTGCATCCCCCTCCCGGAATACCGCTTAGCGATACTGACTACCAGGCGAAGATTAGCTTCAGCCAGATCCTTTCCGGCCTCCTCATCCCCTATTTCCATCCGCTTCGCCAGCTCTACCTCCTCCTCAGCTGACAGCAGGGGAATCGTTCCAATCTCCTTCAGATACATATAGACCGGATCTTCAATGCTGATTTTCTCCGAAACCATAAGGTTTAGAGATTCCTCCAACGCCTCCTCCCCTTCAAAAAGTTCCGGATCCAGCTCTCCCTCATCTTCCATTCCGATCACATCTACCCGGTTCTGTTCCAGAAACTCAAATAGCTGATCCATCTGCTCTGCTGAGGGAAGATCCTCACCAAAATATTCCAAAATCTCCTGGTATTCCAAAACCTGTTTTTTCTTCCCAGCCTCCTTCAAAAGCCCTGTGAGTTTTTCAGCAAATACGTCTTTCCCGTCCATACCCTTTCGTCCTCCTATGAAATCCTGTGTATGCCCGGAAACCGCTTTGCTTCCAGGGCCATCTCCCCTTAATCCAGAGAAATGTGCAGCTGCTTTAACGCTGCCTGCTGGCGTATAATCTCCTGCAGCTGCGCGATATCCTTTGCATTGCGGCTGGCTGTGTCCAGACTGTTGCGCTTCACCTTCATAACAGTCTCAGAAAAAGCCTTCTTTTGTTCCTCATTGTTCAAAGATTCCTTTAGACTGGCGTTAAAAAGGGCTGCCACCTCCTTGTACTGATCCTCGTCGTTGATAAAATGGCTCAGTATGGAAGCAGGGTTTAATTTCCCCTCCCTGTGTCCCTCAAATACCATGGAAGCAACCTGATGATACAGTTCCTCCACAAAATCATGTTCTGTTATGATCCCCTCGATTTTTTCAAACAGACTGGGATTCTCGATCAGCCATGTAAGTAAAAGACGCTGGGACCGGCGTATCCCATCCTCCTTGGAAGGACGCTTCATTCTTCCCTGAGGATCCAATGGCCGTCCTGCTCCCAGGCTTCCCTCTCCTTCCATTTCCCTTCTGCCCTGGGATTCTGCTCCATGGAAACCAGATTCCAGATAGCCTCCATTCCGGTCTCCCAGACTTTCCCCTGCCTTCAGACCAAAGGACATTCCCATACGGTTCACCAATGCCCTAAGTTCGTCCGGAGGGATCATCTGATCTCTGGCAACTGCCTGGATATAATTTTCCC
>CABQJX010000172.1 GCA_902464595.1 uncultured Lachnoclostridium sp.
CTAAATATAAAATAGTACATTATATTAACCAGTTCTTTGCCGGAATCGGCGGTGAGGAAAAAGCCGACTACACCCCTGAGCTTCGGGAAGGCGTTGTAGGACCAGGTATGGGACTTAAGGCTGCTCTGGGAGAGGACTATGAGATCGTGTCCACCATTATCTGCGGCGATAACTATTTTGGCGAGAATCTGGACGCTGCAACAGATACCATTATCGAGATGGTAAAGAAGTGTGGGGCAGATGTGTTCGTAGCTGGACCGGCATTCAATGCAGGACGTTATGGCGTGGCCTGCGGTACGATCTGTAAGGCAGTGGAAGAACGCCTCGGCCTTCCGGTACTGACTGGAATGTATATTGAGAACCCTGGCGTTGATATGTTCCGCAAGGATCTCATTATTGTTGATACCCCCAACTCCGCGGCTGGTATGCCGAAGGTGCTGCCTGTTATGGCAAAACTGATCAAGAAGATGGCTGAGGGTGCTGAGATCTTAGGGCCCAAGGAAGAAGGATATATTGAGAGAGGAATCCGTGTCAATTACTTCGCTGAAAAGAGAGGTTCTGAGCGCGCTCTGGAAATGTTAGTAAAGAAGTTAAAGGGAGAAGCCTTTGATACTGACCTTCCAATGCCGAAGTTTGACCGTGTGGCTCCCGCAGAGCCGATCAAGGACATCAAGAAGGCAAAGATTGCTGTGGTTACCTCCGGTGGTATCGTTCCAACCGGCAACCCGGATCACATTGAGTCCTCCAACGCTACTAAGTGGGGCAAATATGATATTACAGGCATGGATCGTCTGTCTGCTGACGATTTCACCTCTATCCACGGCGGTTATGACCGTCAGTTCGCCATCGCGGATCCTAACGTAGTGGTTCCCCTTGACGCATTGAGAGAGCTGGAAAAAGCTGGCGAGTTCGGTGAGCTTGTTAACTATTTCTGCGCTACTACCGGTACTGGAACAGCAACTGCTTCCGCAGCTAAGTTCGGAACCGAGATTGGAAAAATGTTCGTAGACGAGCATGTGGACGGGGTTATCCTCGTCTCCACCTGAGGTACCTGTACTCGTTGCGGTGCAACGATGGTTAAAGGTATTGAGAAGTATGGTATTCCAGTTGTCCATATGGCAACCGTTGTTCCGATTTCACTGACAATCGGCGCAAACCGTATTATTCCGGGAATTGGTATTCCTTACCCATTAGGCGATCCGCCACAGGGTGAGAAGGACAGCTATAAGCTTCGTGTATCTATGGTCAGAAGAGCGCTCAAGGCCCTTCAGACTCCGGTAGACGGCCAGACAGTATTTGAAAAGTAAAATGAAATGCTAATAAGATAGGGTGCAGCAGGCCGGTCGCCCGCTGCGCCCTATTTGTCTCTTTGAGGGGAACGGGAGAAGCGTATGGATAATGAGAAGAAGGTAAATTGGGGAAGGGTACTCATACTGGCAGGAGCAGTAATTGCCTTTACGATCGGATCTGGATTTGCTACAGGCCAGGAGATCATACAGTATTTCACCGCTTATGGGATGAAGGGAATCCTGACTGTGCTGCTGTTTGCAGTCTGCTTTATCTATTATAACTATAACTTTGCAAAAGCAGGTGCAGAGGAGCATTTTGAAAAGGGAAATGATGTATATAAGTTTTACTGTGGAAAATACATAGGAACATTCATGGATTATTATTCCACCTTGTTCTGTTACATGTCATTTTTTGTTATGATCGGCGGAGCGGCCTCCACTCTGAACCAGCAGTATGGGCTTCCGGCCTGGGTAGGAGGCGTGATCTTAGCAGCCTTAGCTATCTTTACCGTAGTAGGAGGACTTAATTCTCTGGTAGATAAGATCGGTATGGTAGGGCCGGCTATTGTAATTTTGTGTATCGGTATCGGCGTGGTGACGCTGGTTCGGGATGCGGGAAATATCGGCGCAGGTCTGGAGATCATTAACAGCGGAGCCTTTGCAGATGCAGGTGCAGAAACCATCAAGAATGCTGGACCTACCTGGTGGATATCCAGCCTTTCCTATGCAGGTTTCGTGCTTCTGTGGTTTGCAAGCTTTACAGCAGCTCTGGGCGCCAACAACAAGAAAAAAGATGTAGAATACGGTGTTTACGGCGGAACCATCGCTGTATGTGTGGCAATCATTCTGATCATGCTGGCTCAGGTTGCAAATATCAATACTGCAGGTATCAGCAATCCTGGTATCCATGTATGGAATGCAGATATTCCAAACCTGATTTTGGCAGAAAGGATCTGGAAGCCTTTCGCTTCAATCTTTGCAGTCGTAGTATTCGCAGGAATCTATACCACAGCGGTTCCGCTGCTGTATAATCCATGTGCCAGATTCGCAAAAGAGGGAAGCAGCCAGTTTAAGACTCTGACCATTGTATTAGGATTGATCGGTCTTTTTGTAGGCCTGTTCCTTCCGTTCAGGGTTTTAGTAAACGTAATTTATGTGCTTAATGGATATGTAGGAGCAGTTCTGATCGTGTTCATGCTTTGGAAGAACATTAAGGACACATTTTTAAAGAAGAAATAAGGGCAAACAGCCTGGCTATGGAATCAGTTTCCATAGCTGGGCTTTTGGTGTGATATGAGAATTTATATATTGGAAAGTGACAGGAGAGCAAGGGCAGAGCTGGAAGCGCTGATCGAAGAAGAAGATATGGGAACCGTGGTCGGGCGGGGCTCCCGCTGGGAGGAAGCCTGCATGGAGGCTGAGGAATTATGCCCCGATCTGATCCTTACAGCCATTCCGGGCTCTGCCTCTAAGACAGCTCTGTGGATAGAGAGCATGAAAAAGCTGCTGCCCAAAGCTACTGTGATCCTTTTATCCCAGGGAGGAGATATGGAACGGATCCGTGCGGCATATGAGAACGGCGCAGAGCTTTTGATCCATAAACCATTGATCCGGCAGGAGGTACGCAGCGTCCTTCATCATGCGGAAATGACCCAAGCTGTGGAATGGATGGTGGGCAGGACAGGGAAAAACCGTTTATCAGGGGAACGCGCTCTTGTACCGCCTTCAGGCGATGAAGAAAAAGAGAGAGGGCAGGCATCAGAAAGACGGGAAAAGGACTGCAGCCAGGCGCTGATCCGGCTGAACGGGATTCTAAGAGAGATCGGGATCCTCAATGAAGGGGGGAGTAAGGATATTGTCCGCCTCATACGGTATTTGCTGGAGGAAGAACTGGATCTGAGAGAGATTACAGTCTGCGAGCTGTGCAGCAGGATGGGACAGAATTGCAGAAGTGTGGAGCAGCGTATCCGCAGGGCTGCAGCAGCAGGAATGGCAAATCTGGCTTCGCGGGGGATGGATGACTATGCCGACCCCATATTTAATGAATTTGGAGCAAGGCTTTACAGCTTAGAACAGATCAAACGGGAGATGAGCTATCTTACAGGAAACAGCGACAGCCATGGAAATGTGAGGGTGAGAAAGTTTTTAAGCGGACTTTTGGCATGCTGTAAGGAAAGATAGAAGGAATAGAGAATGGGAAATACCATAAAAGGTGAGTAGGACATCAAAGGTGGACAGAACAAAGAAAGAGGTACGCGCCATAAGCCCTTTAAAAGGCATTGCGGAACGCACCTCTTTTTGCTGTCAGATCATTCTGTTAGATCACCATAACCGGGTACTGGGAAGGGCCTTCCACATGACCGATGACAGAGGCGGTAAGACAAGCCTTTGACAGAGCTTCAAGGGCACGGTCTGCCTGATCCGCCGCTACGCTGTACAGCAGGCCGCCAGAGGTCTGAGGGTCAAAGAGAAGGTCATGGATATGGGAGGGAAGGCTCTCGGGAAGGGCGACCTTACCCTTTAAATGGTTCATGTTCTTATAGGCAACCGCAGGAACCAGTCCCATGGCAGCATATTCCCCAGCGCCGGGAAGGAAAGGAACCTTGCTGCTGTCAATGACAACTGTGAGGCCGGAATCGCCAACCATCTCATAGCTGTGTCCCAACAGAGAGAAGCCGGTGACATCGGTGCAGGCATGGATGCCTTCCATGTCCCGGACGGCATCGGCTGCATACTTATTCAGGGTTGCCATGCACTCTACCATGGCTTTGTGTTCTGCGGCGCTGAGAAGTTCCCCTCGGTCTGCGTTGGTCAAAACACCGGTTCCAAGGGGTTTGGTAAGGATCAGAACATCTCCCTGACGCAGGGCGTTGTTGCGCAGGACACGGTCTGGGTGTACCAGCCCGGAGACGCACAGGCCGTATTTGGGGATTTCGTCTTTGATGGTATGTCGCCTACCACAATAGCGCCGG
>CABQJX010000173.1 GCA_902464595.1 uncultured Lachnoclostridium sp.
CATGGCACAGAGTACGGATATACGTTCCCTTGGAGCAGGAGACGAGAAGACGCACCCGAGGAAGATCCATCTCCAGGATCTGTATATCCAGGATCTGAACCCTTCTGGCTGCCCGTTCTACCTCTTTTCCTGCCCTGGCAAGCTCATAAAGCTTCTTTCCTCCCACCTTGAGGGCAGAGTACATGGGAGGGATCTGGTCGTAATCTCCCAAAAAATGGAAGACCGCCTCCCTTACCTGATCTTCTGTGAGTGTCATCGCCCGCTCCCGGTTTTCCCGGATGATGGTTCCTGTGGTATCCTGGGTGTCCGTCATACAGCCCAAGAGCAGAACGGCCTCATATGTTTTCGAGCGGTCCGTCAGCATATCGCACAGCCGGGTTCCTGCTCCCAGACATACAGGGAGCACTCCCTCAGCCGCCGGGTCCAGGGTTCCTGTATGACCGATCTTTTTTTGCTTTAAAATACCCCTAAGCCGGGCCACCACATCGTGGGATGTGTAGCCCGGCTCCTTATATACATTTATGATTCCATGGTACATAGTCTTATGGCTCCATCTGTTTTGCAATATGCAGGGACAGGTTGTTGATCACATCATGGATATTCCCATTCATGGTACAGCCAGCAGCCTTCACATGTCCGCCGCCCCCAAAGAAAGAGGCGATACGGCTGACATCCACCAGATACTGGGAACGCATACTGACTTTATACTCCTGGGGTCCAGTCTCGTAAAGGAAAATAGCCACCTCCACCCCGTCAGTCAGACGCAGCTGGTCGATGATCCCATCCATATCCGCCCCTGTGACACCGTAAAACTCCATCTCGCTCTGGCGGATAGCGCTGAAAATACATCTTCCATCAAAAAAGGTAATGCTCTCCAGGAGAGCTCTTCCCAGAATCTGATTCTGGATATAAGTCTTTTTATAAAAGCTGTTGTCAATGATAGCGCCGAAATCAATTCCCTTTTCCATAAGCTTTCCGGCAATCTCCATCGTATGGGCAGAGGTACAGGAATACTTGAACACGCCGGTATCATGGATAATGCCCGTATAAAGACATTCTGCAATTTCCCGGCTGATCTTTTCCTCCTCCAGCTGGTCAAACAATACCTCGCAGGTAGAGCTTGCCTGGTCAGGCACGATATTTTCTCCCGCATAGCGGGTATTCGTCACATGGTGATCCAGGCACAGGCTTTTTTCTGCCTGCTCCAGACAGGGAAGAAATTCCCCCAGCCTGGCCGTATCTCCGCTGTCCAGGCAGATGCATAACTCATAAGCTTCCCCGTCCCATTCTGTGCGGATCTGGTCAAAGCCTTTCAGATAAGAAAATTTTCCGGAGGGCTGCTGCAAATACACAGCAGCCCGTATATGCGGATAATTGAGTTGGAGATAATTATAAAGTCCCAGGGTGGAACCCAGACAGTCGCCGTCCGGCCGCACGTGGCCTAAAATAGCAACGGAAGCCGCAGATTCCAGCATCTGTGTCAGAACCGTCATTAAAACTCCTCCTTTTCCCCTTCCTCAGACTCCTCATCCCGATGGAGATCCTTTGTCACCTCATCAATAAGTTTTGACATATTAACGCCATACTCGATGGACTGATCCAGTATGAATTTTAATTCCGGTGTGTTGCGCAGGTTGATCCTGCGGGCCAGCTCCCGGCGTACATACCCTTCTGCACTCTTCAAACCGGCAATCGTGGATTTTCCCGCTTCCTCGTCTCCCAAGACGCTGATGTATGCCTTGCAGTACTTCAGATCCGGAGTAACTTCAACGGAAACCACACTGGTCATTGGGTGGATCCTGGGATCCTTGATCCCGGAACGTATGATCTCAGAAAGCTCCCTCTGAACCTCCATATTGATCCTTGTGTTTTTTATGCTGTTTTTACGCATAGAACTCCTCTCTTAAAAGCCTGCAGAAAAACGGCCTATCTCGGCACTTCCACCATGATGTATGCCTCGATCTCGTCGTCCTCCTGGAGGTCGTTAAACTTATCGAATACAAGACCGCACTCGTAGCCTGCGGCCACTTCCTTCACATCATCCTTAAAACGCTTCAGGGAAGCCAGCGCACCCTCGAAGATCTGCTCTCCATCTCTCTTGATGCGGCAGCTGCAGTTTCTCTGGAACTTGCCGTCTAAGACGTAGGATCCGGCGATGGTTCCCACTCCGGAAGCCTTAAAGGTCTGGCGGATCACGGCATGGCCGATCACCTTCTCCTCGTAAACAGGGTCAAGCATACCCTTCATAGCTGCCTCCACATCCTCAATGGCCTGATAGATTACCTTATAAAGGCGGATATCTACCTTTTCACGCTCTGCGATGGACTTAGCGGTAGCGTCAGGACGGATATTGAAGCCAATGATAATGGCATTGGAAGCAGAAGCCAGGGAAACGTCGGACTCGTTGATCGCGCCCACGCCGCCATGGATCACTTTTACCATGACTTCCTCATTGGACAGCTTGGTCAGGCTCTGCTTTACTGCTTCCACAGATCCCTGAACATCAGCCTTTACAATAAGGGGAAGCTCTTTTACATTTCCGGCCTGAATCTGGCTGAACAGATCATCTAATGACAGTTTCGCCTTTGTATCCTCAATCAGCTTATTCTTACCCTCAGAGATAAAGGTGTTTGCAAAGTTTCTCGCCTCTTTCTCATTCTCAGTAGCCACAAATACCTCGCCGGCATTGGGCACATCATTTAATCCGAGGATCTCTACAGGGGTGGAAGGTCCGGCCTCTTTTACACGGCGTCCGCGGTCGTCCATCATGGCACGGATCTTTCCGTAGCAGGCGCCTGCGGCGATGGTCTCTCCCACACGGATGGTTCCCTTCTGTACCAGTACAGTGGCTACTGGTCCCTTGCCCTTGTCAAGCTCTGCCTCGATTACCAGGCCTCTTCCCTTACGATTGGGGTTCGCCTTTAATTCCAGCACATCAGCAGTTAAAAGCACCATTTCCAGAAGATCCTTAATTCCTGCTCCTGTGTGGGCAGAAACCGGAACAAAGATGGTGCTTCCGCCCCAGTCCTCAGGGATCAGCTCATACTCTGCCAGCTCCTGTTTTACCTTGTCAACATTGGCACTTGGCTTATCAATCTTATTGATGGCAACAATGATCTCTACATTCGCTGCCTTCGCATGGTTGATCGCCTCTACCGTCTGGGGCATTACACCGTCATCTGCCGCTACCACAAGGATCGCGATGTCGGTAGACTGGGCGCCTCTCATACGCATGGCTGTGAACGCCTCATGTCCCGGTGTGTCTAAGAAAGTGATCTTGCGGTCATTGATCTCGATCACAGATGCACCGATATGCTGGGTGATACCGCCGGCCTCTCTGGAGGTCACATTTGTCTGGCGGATCGCATCCAGTAAAGAGGTCTTACCATGGTCTACATGACCCATAACACATACCACCGGAGGTCTGGCAACCATATCCTTTTCGTTTTCTTCTTCTTCCTTTAAGAGCTCGGCGATCACATCCACCTTCTCTTCCTTCTCACAGAGGACCTCAAACTCCATAGCGATCTCTTCCGCCTGGTCATAATCGATCTCCTGGTTTAAGGTAACGATCTGTCCCTTTAAGAACAGCTTCTTTACAATAACAGAAGGCTGCAGCTTCATCTTCTCAGCCAACTCCTTGATGGTCAGGGAATCAGGAAGGGTAATGGTCTTTACATCATCTACCTTTGCCTCCTCCTTCTTTGGCTGAGGCATGATAAATGCTCCCTTACCTGTCTTTGGAGCTTTCTTCTTGCCGTCTTCCTCCCGGTCACGCTTATCATAGCGGTCATTTTTGTGAGCATTCTTGTTGGTCTGACGGGTGCTGGTAGGCTTTGTCTGAAGGGTATCAAAGGAAGGCTTGGAATCTCTGGATCCAGAGGAGCGGCGGCCGTCGCCTCTGCCTCTGTCGTCTCCCGGACGGCCGGAAAAGCCTCCCTGACGGCCATCTCTGTTTCCATCACGGCCAGAAAAACCTCCCTGGCGGCCGTCTCTGTTTCCTCCGAATCCGCCCTGGCGGTTTCCATCACGGCTTCCCTGGTAGCCTCCTTCACGGTTTCCAGAAAAGCCTCCCTGACGGCCATCTCTGTTTCCATCGCGGCCAGAAAAGCCTCCCTGGCGGCCGTCTCTGTTTCCTCCGAAGCCGCCCTGGCGGTTTCCATCACGGCTTCCCTGGTAGCCTCCCTCCCGGTTTCCGGAAAAGCCTCCCTGACGGCCATCTCTGTTTCCATCGCGGCCGGAAAAGCC
>CABQJX010000174.1 GCA_902464595.1 uncultured Lachnoclostridium sp.
AGATATCCATTTACATTCGTATACGTTAATTTCATTTTATTAGCACTCTCCATTTCTCATCATTTTTTGACCACAAATTTACGACATTTACGACAAATCTGACACTGCTTTACAATACCAGACAAAATGACTGATGCCCCGGAAAGCCTGTAAAACAGGCACTTCCGGGATACACAAGACAGGACAAAAATCGACTTCCATTATCAAGTAGTGAGTGCTAATTTGTTTGTGAAAAATTTGGGAAGCCGTATTTTGAAGACAGATAAATCTGAAAGTTTCTTCTATTTTCTTTCTTCTATTTTATATTATACTCTGCATGATCGGCTGATCATTGATATAAAAAACGCTTAATTTACATAATTATTTTATGTAAATTAAGCAAAGGAAAATGTTATAAAAAGTTATATTTCTTCCACAGAAGCAATAAGCTCCCTCACCCGGTCTGCAGATACTGTATCATAACAATTTTCATAAGGAGCAGGAGCAAATTGATAACTTACCTGATTTGGGATGCTGGTAGTGGAATCTTGCTTCCAAAGCTTGCAGGAGCTATGGATCTGCCGGATTCCTGTGTGCTCTATGATCATCCGGGCATTGGAGCTATTTACTCCGCTTCCAGCCAAAAGCTGAATTTCCTGTCCATAAGAAGCTTGGAGATCCTTCAGCAATTCCAGCCCTTCTGCTGCCGTATTTTTTTGTCCGCTGGTAAGGACCCGGTCTGCTTTAAGCCGGATCAGTGTCTCGATTGCCTTCCTGGAATCAGGCGTGCAGTCAAAGGCTCTGTGAAAAACCCCTTCCTTACCATGCTCCTGAATGACAGACAGAAGCTGTCTGCAGCGCTCTGTGTCAATGGAGGCATCAGCCCTAAGGCAGCCAAAAGCAATTCCATCTGCTCCATGTTCCAATAATTCCTTACATTCCCGGAGCATTACCTCAAATTCTTCAGGCTGATAACAAAACCCTCCCCCTCTGGGGCGTACCATAGCGATAACGGTCAGATCACAGTTCTCCTTTATCAGCTCCAGAGAGGCAATGGAAGGAGTGAGCCCTCCCATAAATAGCCCGCAGTTCAATTCCACCCTCTTCGCTCCACCTTTTGCTGCCTCCAAAGCATCATAGTAGCCCCCACAACAGATCTCAACCATATTTCTACTCCTTTTTTTATTCTGTAATGATCCAGCCATATAGCTTTCATTTTTCCAAAACATTCACTGTTGGATTATTATTGCGCTTATTTTAACATAGCAGACTTTCCTTGACAACCGAAAGGAAGAACAGTAAAATAAGGGACGTTGAATGATCATTGCTGTTTGAAGCTGCTGTGAGTTTGAAACTGCTGTGAACAGCAGTCAATGGTCACCAATGGAAATAATAGAAAAAATAGGAAGGATTCTATATGAAGCTGCAGCGTCTTTTAAGTCTTACCCGACAGGCTCTTGATGCCTACGCTCTGGTTGAAGATAACGATAAAATTGCCGTGGGAGTGTCAGGTGGAAAAGACAGTCTTACTTTGCTATATGCCCTCCACCATCTTCGTCGGTTCTATCCAAAGAAATATGAGTTATGTGCGATTACCGTGGATCTGGGATTAGGAAATATGGATCTTGGCCCTGTATCCGAACTATGCAGAGAGTTTCATATCCCATACGAAATCGTATCCACAGAGATCGGCTCTGTGCTTTTCGACATCCGAAAGGAGAAAAATCCCTGTTCTCTATGCGCCAAAATGCGTAAGGGAGCCTTAAATGAAAAAGCAAAAGAAATGGGATGCAATAAGATCGCCTATGCCCACCATCGGGACGACGTAATTGAAACCATGATGATGTCTCTGTTTTATGAAGGAAGATTTTATTCCTTCTCTCCTTATACTTACTTAGACCGTATGGATTTAGCGGTAATCCGTCCTCTGATCTTCGTTACGGAAGCAGATGTGATCGGGTTCTGTAATAAATATCAGCTGCCTGTGTGTAAAAATCCCTGTCCCATGGATGGTTACACGAAACGGCAGTACATCAAAGATCTGATCCACCATCTGCAGCAGGACAATCCACATATTAAGGATTGTATGTTTCGGGCAATTTTAGATGGAAATATAAAGGGCTGGCCCAAGGCAATAAAATGATGCCTGGGCTCAGCCCTTTTTCTGTCCATGGGAACTCCATAGGCTCAGCCATATGTATTATCTTTCCCATGAACAAGATTTTAGATTTTTTAAATTGTAAATTTTAGGAGGCACTCCCCGGTCCGCTTAACGTTTCTCCTGCTGCTGGACCTGCTGTTCCAGGCCCGCTTTGAGAAACAGGATCTTCACCAGACGAGATGCCAGGACCTTTTTCTATATCCTCTGTTTCTCTATCTTCTGTTTCTTTGTCAGCCTCTGTTTCCCTCTGGGTTTCTTTCTCGTCTGAAATGCCAGGTCCGATCTCTTTGCTTTCCTCTGTCTCCATATCTTCTACGGTTGGCTCCTCTGTTTCTTCCTCAGAATGACTTTCTCTGCTTTCCTCCGTTTCAGCTTCCGTTGTTTCTTCCGGAATCGTGGTCTCAAGAACGGCTGGGGTTTCCTGCTGTCCTCTAGTCGGCTCCTGTTCCTTTTGATCAGAAGGAGCTTTCCCGGAATTGCCCGATGAGCCTCCAGTGGGAGCTGGCTTCCCTTCTTCGTACAAGCCGCTTTCCTCCGAGATATGAGCGCTGATCTTCCTGACTGCGGAGGAAGGACTGTAAGAGTTTTCTTCTCCGTACAGGAATTGATGAAGCAGGATTACATTGCTTTCCAAGGTAGTAGGGATCACGCAGTCCATTTTGCCCAAACGGATGGCCTGTCTGGAGAAGGGGAATCCAGCTGTCTCAGCGATATGATACCGGGAAATATCTTTTATCAATGGAAGAACATCATTGACGCTTACACTGGTAGATATTTGGGAGATCAGATAACCAGCCAAGGAGGTCAGGGTAGAAATATCAGCCTGTTTGGCTTTATCCATAGCAAGCTGGATCACCTTTCTCTGACGTTCGGTTCTCTGGAAATCCGTATCCATCAGGCGGAGACGGCTGTAGGCTACCGCCTGGATGCCGTCAAGATGGTTCATACCGGGTTGGGAAAGCTGGTATGAGGCGACGCCAGTGGAGTTGACTGTCTCCGTAATGAAGCCATTAATATACTTAAATTCTGCCGGAGTGATCTCCAGATCAATTCCTCCTAAAATATTAATAGCTTCAGCCACCGATTTCCAATTAAAGGTAGCGTAATCGTCAATCTTTAGATCTAAATTTTCTTCTAAAGCATCGACAGCCTGCTTCTGCCCTCCTTTGAAGTAAGCCTCGTTGATCTTGTGGTAAGTTCCCTTGGAATTAATTTTCAGGTATGTATCGCGGTATACACTGACCAGACGGATTTCTCCATTGGAGCGGTTGATGCTGCAGATCATCTGGACATCCGCCAATCCCCGATCTGTGCTGCCGTCCCGGCTGTCTACGCCAAATACAGCTACATTCCAATAACCGGAGGGACGGTGAAAGAACAGCCAGCCTCCATAAAGGATCCCAGCGATCAAAAGAAAGAGAAGGATTTTTTTGATTCCTCCTTTTCTTCTGCGCTTTTTCATTTTTTGAGAACCTTTGTAGCCCTGTGGATTTCTTCTGGTATCATAAGTACTTCCAGGGGTTTCTCGACGTTTTTGAGGACGTTTTCCCATTGATTCCTGTCCCCTGCGAGACCTGGTGTTTTGCCGTGATGGCTTAAACTCCTGCCTTGTTTGTCTTCTCTCCTGAACGCTATACCGGGATCCTCTCATGGTTTGATCCTGGAGCTTATGCCCTGAGGCGTGATAAGGGATTTCTTCATATTCCTCGCCGTCATAATACTCTTCATCGTAGTCTTCATCGTAGATTTCATAATCTCTCCCTGCAAATTCTTCTCTCATTCCCCGGGAATGTCTCAGATAAGGGCTTCTCTCCTGTCCGGCCCTCCTCTTAGTCTCATTTCCCCGTCTCCTGTCCCGCATCCTGGCCAGTTCATCATCGTATTCTCTGTTATCCATGGTACTGGTTACTCCTTTGTTTTCAAGCACGCCCTCAAAACAGGGCTTGATATACCGCCCCTCATTATAGCACATCTGAAAAGGAAAAGGTAGAACAAAAGTCTTAAAGAACACGACATACGCATGAATTGTTTTCCTTCCTCTTTTTCAAAATATCTTGTTTTTA
>CABQJX010000175.1 GCA_902464595.1 uncultured Lachnoclostridium sp.
TTAGAAACATTTCAGGCTCTTAGTGCGCTCTTATAGCCGGAAACCGGAGCCTGGAGATCCGAATCGAAAGGGAAACGGCAAACTGCGGAAACTCAAGTTATTTCCTATTGGAAAATAAAAGGACTTATGCTATACTGGTCATGTTAAGCGCCATGGGCTGCAGGCCATCTGATGACAGTGGGGCCATACCTGTAAGGACAGGTGTGGCTTTTTCGCAGTATGTCAGGGGAGCAGCAGAGGCAAAGATTTCGTATTATGCAGAGGAGAGAGTGTTATGAAAAAGAGTGCGAAAAAGGTATGGAGCCTGATTCTGGCAGGAATGATGGCGGCCAGCGTCCTGACTGGATGCGGCAGCAAGAGTGCTGATACAAAGGCTGAGGCAACAGAGGCCCCCAAGGCTGAGAACGATCAGGCAGGGGAGGCAAAAGAAGGGGAAGGACAGGCTGCTGAGGGAGAGAAGAAGACCCTGCGCGTAGCTATGGAGTGTGCTTACGCTCCCTATAACTGGTCCCAGCCCGACGATTCCAACGGGGCTGTGCCTATTGCGGAGAGCAATGAGTATGCCTATGGATATGATGTTATGATGGCGAAGAAGATCTGTGATGAGCTGGGATATGATCTTGAGATCGTGCGTCTGGATTGGGATTCACTGGTTCCTGCTGTTACAACAGGACAGGTGGATTGTGCCATTGCAGGACAGTCTATCACCTCTGAGCGTCTTCAGGCAGTGGATTTTACAGAGCCATATTACTATGCAACTATCGTTACGCTGGTAAAGAGCGGAAGCAAATATGAGAATGCAAAGAGCGTGGCAGATCTGGCCGGAGCTACCTGTACTTCCCAGCAGAGTACCATTTGGTACAATACCTGCCTGCCTCAGATCAAGGATGCCAATATCCTGGCTGCTACCGCCAATGCACCTGATATGCTGATGTCCTTAAATGCCGGCAAGTGCGACCTGGTTGTTACAGACCAGCCTACAGGAAAGGGCGCCCTGATCGCATATCCTGATTTCAAGCTCATCGACTTTGGAGGCGGCGAGGCAGATTTCCAGGTGACAGACGAGGATATTAATATCGGAATTTCCTTAAAGAAGGGCAATACAGAGTTAAAGAGCGCTATTGACAGCGTTCTCAGCAAAATGACAAAGGATGACTTCTCCAAGATGATGGACGAGGCTATTTCTGTTCAGCCGCTGGCTAACTAGACTGGCAAAAAGTAAGGAGAAAGTAGGGAGAAAGGTATGCCGACAGACTTTTTAGGCCGTGTAATGGTCGTATTTAACCGATATGGTATGTCAATGCTCCAGGGTGCGGGCGTCAGCCTGAAGATTGCCCTGGTGGGAACGCTGGTGGGCTGTCTCATCGGATTCGCCGTGGGTATTGTGCAGACCATACCAACAGAGCGGGGGGACAACCCCATTAAGAAAGGCGGGCTGTGGATCATCAAGCTGATCTTAAACGCATATGTGGAATTTTTCCGCGGAACGCCTATGATGGCTCAGGCCATGTTTATTTATTATGGACTGTTCCCTCTGATGGGAATGAATAACGTTTCCATGTTTGGAGCCGCTAATTTTATCCTTTCCATCAACACAGGCGCTTACATGGCTGAGACAGTCCGCGGAGGCATCCTTTCCATTGACCAGGGGCAGACAGAAGGGGCAAAGGCCATCGGCATGACCCATGTGCAGACCATGCTCTATGTGATCCTTCCCCAGGCCCTGCGCAATATCATGCCTCAGATCGGCAATAACCTGATCATCAACATCAAGGACAGCTGTGTCCTTTCCGTGATCGGTGTGACAGAGCTCCTTTATAAGACCAAGGCAGCAGCCGGAGCACTGTATATGAACTTTGAGACTTATACTATCACCATGATCGTATATTTCATCATGACATTTACCTGTTCCCGGATCCTGCGTTGGTTTGAAAACCGGATGGATGGGGCGGATAACTATGATCTGGCGACTACGGACACCCTGGCCCACACCAGCGGAATGTACCGGTTCGATGATAAGAAGAACAAGAAGGAGGAGGCATAATGAAGGGAGATAAGATATTAGAGATCCGTCATTTGAGCAAGACCTTCGGCACACACCCTGTTTTAAAGGATATTGACTTTTCTGTTAACAGCGGGGATGTGACTTGTATCATCGGAGCTTCCGGTTCAGGAAAATCCACCCTGCTCCGGTGTCTGAATCTGTTGGAAACGCCAACTACCGGTGAGATTTTATATCACGGCGAGAATATTGCAGATAAGAAGGTAAACGCACCAAAATACCGCTCCCGGGTGGGAATGGTATTCCAGAGTTTTAATCTGTTTAACAACATGACCGTTCTGGAGAACTGCATGGTGGGCCAGGTGAAGGTTCTCAAAAAGAATAAATCAGAGGCCCAGAAGCATGCCATGTACTATCTGGAAAAAGTTGGAATGGCTCCTTATATCAATGCCAAGCCCCGGCAGCTGTCAGGCGGACAGAAGCAGAGAGTGGCCATAGCCAGAGCCCTTGCAATGGAGCCGGAGGTGCTGCTTTTTGACGAGCCCACCTCAGCTCTGGATCCCCAGATGGTAGGAGAGGTTCTTGAGGTTATGCGCAAGCTGGCGGCAGAGGGCCTCACCATGATCATTGTTACCCATGAGATGGCTTTTGCCAGGGATGTCTCCACCTGCGTTGCGTTTATGGCCGGGGGTGTGATCGTTGAGTCCGGGGAGCCGGCTCAGATCTTTGAAACTCCAAAGCATCATCAGACCCAGGAGTTTTTAAGCCGCTTTATGCACGGCTAAACATATCTTTATATGGAAAAAATGAGAAAGGCTGCTCCTTTTGGGGCAGCCTTTTGCAGATTCCCTATTTTTCAGCGCCCGGACATGCCTTTGGGATATAGGGATAGAGCTCCTCATAGGCTTTCCTTTCTGCCTCATCCTGGGGCAGGGAGGGGATCAGGCCCGTACAGTCCATGGCGGAGCAGGTTTGTATATCCATATCAATATCTTCCTTGTAGCGGGATCGGTGTTCCATGTCAGATTCCTCCTTTTCTTGACCGCAGCTCAAAAAAAGATGATGAATGAGTTTGAGCTGTTTTGTCCTTCTGACAGTAGTATGGGAAAAAAAGACGCGCTCATACCAGGAAGGAGCTGGATGTTATAGTTTGCTGCCAGTTAGTGGATCATAACGATGGGCGGCTGTTTAGAGAAAATTAATTGTTCTTTTCTTGATTTATGGGGAAACTAACACTATAATGGTATAGAATGGGTTTTTGTTGATACTGGATAAATGACCCATTCAGAGGGAGAATCAGCATAATATGGATAATAAGAACCAAAAAGACCCCAATAGCAAGAGCAGCTGGCAGACCATTGCCATGTTGGTGGTGGCGGCAGTCCTCACATTTATTGTGGTCAGCAGCATGAACAATTATTTAAATTCCAAACGGCGCCAGGAGCTGTCTTACAATGAATTTGTACAGATGGTGGAAAATGGCGAGGTGGAATCAGTCAAGGTGGGGAGCACGGAGATCGAAGTAGTTCCCAAGTCAGGAAACACAAAATATTCCCAGAATCTGGATTATTATGTGGTACAGCTGGGAGGGGATTTCGAATTTGTCAGCCGCCTGTTGGATAACAATGTAGTGACCAATGCGGAGAAGGCGGACAGCAGCGTCCTTCTTTCCATTCTGTTAAATTACGGGCTCACCTTTTTGTTCCTTCTGTTCCTTATGAGCTTTACTATGAAGCGCATGGGCGGGGGAGGAATCATGGGCGTAGGAAAGTCCAATGCCAAGATGTACGTCCAGAAGGAGACTGGCATCACATTCAAAGATGTAGCTGGTGAGGACGAGGCCAAGGAATCTCTGACAGAGATCGTGGATTTCCTTCACAATCCCGGCAAATATACGAAGATCGGCGCGAAGCTTCCAAAGGGAGCCCTTCTTGTAGGGCCTCCTGGAACGGGAAAGACGCTGCTTGCAAAGGCGGTGGCAGGAGAGGCCCATGTTCCTTTCTATTCCCTGTCCGGATCTGATTTCGTAGAAATGTTTGTGGGCGTGGGAGCCTCCCGTGTCCGCGATCTTTTTAAGAATGCTACAGAGAATGCGCCCTGCATCATTTTTATTGACGAGATCGATGCCATCGGACGCAGCCGTGACAGCCGTATGGGCGGAAATGATGAGC
>CABQJX010000176.1 GCA_902464595.1 uncultured Lachnoclostridium sp.
ATGACCTGACCGGGAATCGAACCCGGGTTTACGCCGTGAGAGGGCGTCGTCTTAGCCGCTTGACCATCAGGCCTTAAAGGTAAATCGAGGCGACGTGATTCGAACACGCGGCCTCTGCGTCCCGAACGCAGCGCTCTACCAAACTGAGCCACGCCTCGATACCTTTGGTAGTATAATACATTTCTGCCCACTTGTCAACCGGAAATTGTCAAAATTTTCAAGAATTTTATAACATTTTAGCCTGGTATAGATCATTACTTATTTCCAGTTATTTCCATCTATTTCTAATTCTTTCTCAATCTCCAAGAATGCACGGATCACCTGTCCACATTCCTGTTCTATAAGGTTCTGAGGGCTGATATATATTTGATTCGTCTTTTGATTACAGCCCACAAAAACCCTTTTTTGATACATTTTCTTTTGGATAACCTCGGCGTACACACCTTCCGCTAAATCTAAAAACATTCGGGGATAGCTTTGCCCTACGCTTCCCTGTTCCACTCGAAATGGTTTGTATATGCCTCCCGAAAGCTCCTTTATCATCCTGTCAACAAATCCAGACCAAATTTCACGCTCTTGACTGTGATCTCTGGTCACATAGGACTCCAATGCAGCACACAGCCCAATCATAGATTCCCTGGACGCCTTAGAACTGCGGCAGATTCCATGGTTAGGAGATCCATATTGTATACAGCGTTCAATATACTCCTTCTTCCCCACTATAAGCCCACTGGTCTGAGGCCCCATAATAGACTTTCCCCCACTAAAAATAACCATATCGCCGCCCTGCTCACAAAAGTTCCACAGATTTTCTACTGGCGGAAGCTGAGCTGCCCCATCTACGATCACTGGTATCTGTTTTCTATGAGCCACCTCGGCTACCTGCTTTAAAGAAGGGGAAGAAGCCTGAAAAGGCTGGGCAGTTGTATAGATAACAGCTGCTGTTTTCTCCCCTATCATTCTCTCCAAATCGTCCAAAAGAACCTCATCTGCATCTCCCGCCAGCTTGATCTTCGCTCCCGTAGACTCAGCGGCTTTCACATAACAATGATATTGCCCATGGAGTACAAGGATCTCATCTCGACACCGGCATGTATCAGGAAGGCAGCGATAAGAAAACTTTCCGTTTTTACTAATTGAGAACAATTTTCAAACAATGCCCGTAAATCAGTTCCTGATCGATAATGTAAACGGCGCCAAAGAGGCGGTTCAATATCTCATTGACCGGGGACACACCCGCATTGCCCATGTTATGGGAAACCCTAACAAAAAAGTGGTTTTAGAACGTTTCAGCGGCTATACAGAGGCTATGCAAAGCAATGGCCTTCTGATCCGGGAAGATTACATTCAAAAAACCAGGGAGGATTCCACCATATCACCCATACCTTTCAAAAAAATGATGAACGCACCGTTACAGGAACGTCCCACCGCTATTTTTTGCAGCAATGATAAGCTGGCTATCCAAAGCATTAAACTGCTGAACACTCTTGGTTTTTCCGTCCCCGGCGATATATCCGTGATTGGTTTTGATCATCTCACCAGCTACGATATTTCATACCGCGGTCCCCGGATCACCAGTATCAAACAACCTCTATACCAGATCGGATATGACAGCATTTTAACCATTGACCAAATTCTAAGAGGTGAGATCACAGAGCCGGTAAGCAAACTATATCTCACCACCTTGGAAGAACATGATACCGTATCTGATTTTCCAAAAAAATAATCAAAATCATGTTAGAAGAAATTCAGAAAAAATGTTCAAAAAACCAGAAAGGACAGACTGCAAAAAGGGACAAAATCCAATCCCTTTCCTGCAGCTGTCCTTTTCTTTGACCATATTGCAGACGATCTTTTATGTTTCTGTATTTTTCGGCATATCACCCATTCACCACATGCACCGGCTTTCCATCCAGAAACGCCCGTATATTCTCCAGCGTCATATCCATGATCCTCTGACGCGCTTCCTTTGCCGCCCAGGAGATATGGGGGGTGATGATACAATTTTTCGCTTTAAGCAGAGGATTGTCTCCTCTTATAGGTTCTGTGGATACCACATCCAGTCCGGCTGCGTATACCTTCCCCGTATTGAGAGCATCGGCCAGATCCTGTTCATGGATCAGCTGTCCGCGGGAGTTATTAATGAGTATGACTCCGTCTTTCATCTTGGAAATAGTCTGGCGGTTGATGATCTGTCTTGTGTCAGGAAACAGCGGGCAATGGAGAAAGATCACATCTGACTGGGAAAGCAGGGTATCAAGTTCCACATACTGGGCTGTCTTCCGCCCTTCCTCACTCTCGTGAGGGGAATATGCAAGCACCTTCATATCCATGGCTCCCAGGATCTTTGCCGTCGCCTGTCCGATCCTTCCCAAACCAATGATCCCGGCTGTCTTTCCGGCCAGCCCGATCATAGGGAAATCCCAATAGCACCATTCTTCATTTCTCTCCCACTTTCCCGCTTTTACGGTCTCCCCGTGGTGACCGATATGGCTGCATATCTCCAGGAGAAGCCCTACTGCATACTGGCTGACGATCTGGGTTCCATAAGCAGGCACATTGACAACCGGAATCCCTTTTTTCCTGGCATATTCATAATCCACCACATTGTAGCCCGTTGCCAGAACCGCTATGAGCCGGATATGTCTGCACTGTTCTATGGTTTGTTTAGAGATGGGCGTTTTATTTGTAATGACAATCTCTGCATCCCCAATTCGCTCTGCAATAACCGGCGACTCGGTGTAAGATGTTCGGTCATAGACCGTCACCTCCCCAAAAGCCTGGAAAGGCTCCCAGCTTAAATCTCCTGGATTTTCTGTATATCCGTCTAAAACCACAAGTCTCATAACATGAACTCCTCTCTTTAATCCTTCGGGCTGTTTTCCCTCACGTTCGGGCTCCTTTCTTCCATGTTCAGGCTCCTTCCCTTCATCGTGTTTGGCACCAGAGGCCCCTAGTCCTCCAAAAGAGCCCACGCCCGGTTCAGAACTCTCTTTGTATTCGCCAAAACGATCTCCTCATCCTCATCTCCTGCCAACGTAACCTCCATAGACAAAACCAGCGGATCCCCTGCACGGAAAAATTCTTCTTCCTTCAGTACCTGAAGAAATTCCAGAAGCTGGGCTGTATCGTTGGCACTCTCCGGAAATCCAAAACGGGGATGTTTGTCTCCGTAAGCCGCACAGCCCTCTTTTACCACTGCATTTCCAAAATGAAGATGGGTAATGTATGGCCTTAATGTCTGGATCACAAACCGCGAGGTCTCATAGGTGGTTGGGAAATGGGACAGATCCACCAGCAGGCCGAAGTTGGAATGGGTCATTCTCATATCCGCTGCAAAGCGGGCCGCATAGGGGGCAGGGCCAATCAGGGCAGCTTTATCCATGTCATAATCAAACACCTCCAGCTCCACTTTCATCCCCTTTTTCGCTGCGTAATCGCAGAGATTCCTGGTGGTCTTTAACAGCTGGGAATAAGCCTGATCCTTTGTCTCCTCCTCCCATTTTCCAGCCAAAAAGGCAATCCCATCTGCTCCCAGATACTCCGCCTCGTCAATGGCCTCAATCAGAGTCCCCTCTGCCGTCTTTCTTCCCTCCTCGTCCAGATCATTGGGATTTAACCGTGGGCCTAAAAGCCTGGGCTGAGCGCCGTAGCATACTTTTAAGTGGGACTGTTCCAGCAGCTTTTTCACTGCTTCCCGTTCTTCCTGGTCCTTGCATTGGCTAAGCTCGATGGCGTCAAAATAATCGTCTGAGGCGATACGGCGGATGGACTCCAAAACTCCCATTTTGGGAAAAGACATCCATCGTATGGTTCCTACCTGAAAATATTTGTGAATGGACTCTCTCATCAATGATCCTCCTTCATCTATATAAGTGATTTTATCATATCCCTTCCTTTTTTTTCTGTCAATATGCCGATCCTTGAGTTTCCCCCTTTTTCTGTAACTCTCTCCATTCCGACCAATCTATGGCTTTGGAGGCCTTCCCATTCCTGTACGCTGTTAGTGTATAATTATCATTGGCAAAAGCAATAAAAAGGGAAGCAGAGAAAATCCCTGCTTCCCAATCATACAGTTTTTCTTTATGATGTTAGTTGCCTAGACTACAGATAAAGGA
>CABQJX010000177.1 GCA_902464595.1 uncultured Lachnoclostridium sp.
GGTTTACCCTGCCTCTGTCCCTGGCTGTTATGACCATTGAGGATGGAGCTTATCAGGTGGAGACCATATGGCTGGAAAAGGGATATGGAACGCCGAAAGCAGCGAAGGAGCAGAGGGAGAAGGCAAAGCTGAGCCGCTATGAAAAGCAGCAGAAGCGTTATCAGAAAAAGACAGGGAAGGCAGCAGGAAGCTCTGGGGATACAGAGAAACAGAGAGAGCTTCTTTTCCTGGCAGCTAAGATCCAGCGCCTTGTAAAGGCGGGAGAGAGCAGAGAGTGGGTGATCTGCAATCTGGGCGATGAATTTCGGTTTGCGGGGGTTCTCTACGATATATGCGAAAAAAATCCTGGCCTGAATGCAAGGGAAATCGTGGATCTTCTAATGGATCAGGTTTCATTTTAGAAAAATGTTTGCGAAAAAGCCGTCCCTATTGGTGCGATGCGGCCAATGGGGGCGGCTTTTTGACGATGACAGATCTCAAGACAGGAGGGTACGCATGGCGTAGGAGTAGATCTCCTGGCTTTTTGATTTCCACATATTGCACATGGCCTCCGCCTGTTCCCGGTCAGGGACAGACAGATCCAGGCGTATGAGGGGTGTTTTATTTTCCCTCACCTCACAGTGAACCACATAATCCTGATTGGTTCCCTTATAGAAATCGGCGGTGGTTCCCACCTCCTCCCGCAGTCGGAACTTGTTTTCCCGCAGATACTGATCCATATCCTCGATGATGGCGGAGGATATATTCTTTCCGAAGAAATTCAGAGTTTCCTCCCCCTCCTTCGTGATGTCGTAGCGGGTGCTGTTGTGAGTCGCTTCCTTGTGAACCAGTCCTGCATCCTCCAGCTCGTTTAATGCCTGCTGGAGGGTGAAGTAGGTGGTGTATTCATGCTCTGTGAAAAAGTTGGTCAGCTGGGCGTTGGTGAGGGGGAAGTTTACCTGCTTCAGCATATAGAGATTCATCAGTTTGTACAGGGTCATTGGTTCTGTAAGCATATCATACACACTCCGTCATGGATTTTCTGTTATCGAATATGGGCCTTTACTGCGCTGCACACAGCATCAGCTACCCGGGGATCAAATGCCTCAGGAAGGATATTTTCGTTATGTAAGTCCTTTGGATCTACCAGGGAGGCAATGGCCTCAGCGGCGGCCAGCTTCATTTCTTCTGTAATGGCCTGGGCCCGTCCCTCCAGGGCTCCCTTAAAGATGCCTGGGAATACCACGACGTTGTTCACCTGGTTGGGGAAATCGGAACGGCCGGTTCCCACTACCCTGGCTCCGGCAGCCCGGGCCAGATCCGGCATGATCTCAGGGACTGGGTTTGCCATGGCAAAGAGAATGGAATCCTGGTTCATGGAGGCAACCATTTCCTGGGAGACAATGCCTGGGGCAGATACGCCCACAAAGATGTCTGCGCCCTTCATGGCGTCAGCCAGAGAACCTCTCTGCCCCTCCAGATTGGTCACATCCATCATCTTTTCCTGCATCCAGTTGAGTCCTTCCATTCCTTTATAAAGGATGCCGGCCTTATCGCACATGGTAATGGAGGGGAAGCCGTAGGTCAAAAGCAGGCGGGTAATAGCGATCCCTGCGGAACCGGCTCCGTTGACTACAATACGGCAGTCCTCTTTCCTGCGGCCGGTGACCTTCAGGGCATTGATGATGCCTGCCAGGACCACGATGGCTGTTCCGTGCTGGTCATCGTGGAATACAGGGATGGAGAGACGCTTTTTCAGGGCTTCCTCGATCTCAAAGCAGCGGGGAGCGGAGATGTCCTCCAGGTTAATGCCGCCGAAGGCAGGCGCAATACGAACCACGGTCTCAATGATCTCCTGGGTGTCCTGGGTGTCCAGGCAGATGGGGAAGGCGTTGACGCCGCCGAACTCCTTAAAGAGGACAGACTTTCCCTCCATAACAGGCATAGCTGCCAGAGGGCCTATATTTCCCAGGCCCAGCACCGCGCTTCCATCGGATACCACGGCAATGGTATTGGATTTAATGGTATACCGGTAGGCTTCCTCCGGATCCGCTGCGATAGCGCGGCAGGGCTCCGCCACTCCGGGGGTATAGGCCAGGGCCAGATCTTCCCTGGAAGCCACAGGGGCCTTTGATACAGTTTCCAGCTTTCCATTCCATTTTTCATGGAGCATCAGTGCTTTTTCATTGGTAGTCATATGCTGAACCGTCCTTTTTGCGTTTTTCTATATCATAGCAAGTTTGAAAGGGTTTCGCAAGCGTTTCGTTTGAATAAAAGTCTTTCAAAACAGGGGCAAGTGTGATATTATGTTACTTAATGGAGATTTATAAGCCACACCATACATAGAAGGATAAGATACCATGAGGGAACGTATTAACCGTCTGGCCAGGGGAATCATCGACAGCGGTTCCCCGGAGCTTGCGCTGTCACCGGAGCGGGTGGAGCGTTTTGTTCCGGCAGGAGCAGTGACCCGCGGCGAGATCGTGATCAACAGCTTAAACGGCCTTTCCGTGAAGGGACTGGCATATTCTACCCATGAGCGGGTAACCATCGTAAACAGCGCCTTTGGAGGCCTGCGCAATCGGATTTTATATGAGGTGGATGCAGGATCCTCTGATCAGGGGGAGGAGATCCAGGGATCCATTTTCCTGGTGACTAACTCCGGTGAGAAGGAGATCCCTTACCTTATACAGGTTCAGGCAGGGGATTTAGGGGAGACCCTGGGAGGTTTGAAAACTCCCAG
Source organism: uncultured Lachnoclostridium sp. (assembly GCA_902464595.1). GTDB lineage: Bacteria > Bacillota > Clostridia > Lachnospirales > Lachnospiraceae > Enterocloster. The sequence goes on from CABQJX010000177.1 coordinate 2,723, forward strand.
GGATTTTGCTCTGCTGGCCAAAAAAGATCTGGATCAGGCCCTCCTCCTTTTTGAATATCAGGATTTCATAGAAGCCCCCTTTATGCAGGATGCCAGGGTGCGTACCATCTATGATGGACTGAAGGGCAGGGCAGGAAGGCGCAATCTGCTGGAGGAATTTCTCATTGCCCTCCAGGTAAAGGAGCCAGTGAAGCTTTCCCTGGATGACAGTCCCAGGATCTATGAAGACCTGGGGGGAGTGACAGAGGGGCATATTGATATAACAGCTCAGACATGGGGGTATGTGTCCGTTGGATTTTCGGCAGACGCCCCTTTTATTGAGCTTATGGCTTCTGAGATTACAGACCGGGATTTTTCACAGGGCCGATGCCGGGTGGGATTTCGGATCCTTCCGTCCCGTCTTCACAGGGGAAGGAATTTTGGGGCTATCCGGATCCGCTCTGCCAGGGAAGACTTTCTCATTGTCATTGAGGCGGAGCGCTCACGGGATCCGGAAGGAGCCTTGCGAAAAACAAAAGGAATGATGGATCAGGAAAGCCTGTACCGGTATCTGTCCCTCCGTTTGGATTACGAGCTGGGGGCCTATGAGCCTGCCCTTCTCTTAAACCAGATGATGGCGGAAACAGAGCATTTGAGGGCGGATTTTCCGGAGGATGTGCGTTCCAGGCTGATCCAGGCAGAGCTTTTGTTTTTAAACGGGAGACAGGAGAATGCCTCCCTGATCCTGGACGAGATACGGGATCAGATCCTTAATAACAGGAAGGAACAGGTGGAGGCATACTGTTTTTATCAGTATCTTCGCCTTGCTCTTACGCCTTCCAGCCAGCAGACAGAATCCCTGGTTCAATATCTCCGAAAGCTTTTGTGGGAGGACGGTCAGGTAAAGCCCTATCTGTTCCTTATGCTGATGAAGTTAGATGGAACCATCTCCCAGAATCCCCTGGAGCTGTACCGATCTATGGGAGCTCTGTTCAACCAGGGATGCAGCAGTCCCTTCCTCTATGGAGCCGCCTGCCGCCTGTTAGAGTCCCATCCGGATCTCTTTACCCGTCTGGGGGATTTTGAGATCCAGGCATTGTATCTGGGTATACAGAAAGGGATCCTGACAAAAGATACGGCTCTTAAGGCAGGGCAGATGGCGTTCCGTCTGAAGCATTACCGGAGGCTGGCAGAACGCCTGTTTATAAAGCTGTGGCAGATCTATGAGGATCCCTCCCTTCTGGAGGCGGTGTGCAGCATCCTGATCAAGGGAGACAGGAGAGGAAAGGATGCCTTTGTGTGGTATGAGCGGGCTTTAAAGCAGGGACTGAGCTTAACCCGCCTGTACGAATACT
>CABQJX010000178.1 GCA_902464595.1 uncultured Lachnoclostridium sp.
CGATTGGGGTAATCGGCGTTGGGATCTTCTGGATCAAGGCCAGCCCCTTATCCCTGTAACGGTCGTTGGTACGGTTTACCAGCTCCTCCAGGGTAGATCCACGGAGTCCTCTTGTATTCCATGTTCCCATAATAGCGTCTTCCTTTTTTTGTCAATTAAATTTTATCCTGAACTTCCGATCAGGCTTTCAGGCAAAAATGCCCTGGTCAGCCGCCCAATGAGCCGCCGACCGGGGCATTATTCTGCCTATGTTTTCAGGATGCTTGTATCTTTATTCCATCTCTGACCGGAACCGCTTTGCCTGCTCCTCGATCAGTTCCCTGTCCTCAAAATAGTTGATCTTCATGGCCCGCTTCATCTCTGCCAGAGTCTCGGCTGCCTTCTTCTCAGCCTTGCGGCTTCCCTCCTCCAGAATCCTGTATACAGCGGGAATATCCTTGGCAATTTCTTTGCGGCGCTCACGGATCGGGCGAAGCTCATCCTGAAGCACGCTGTTTAAGAACCTCTTTACCTTTACATCGCCCAAACCGCCTCTCATGTAATGGGCCTTCAGCTCATCCAGGTTTTTGTAATCCGGCATATATTTTTCAAAATGCTCGTCGCGGCAGAATGCATCCAGGTAAATGAATACTGGGTTGCCCTCCACTTCTCCCGGATCCTCCACTCTCAGATGGTTGGGATCTGTAAACATGGACATAACCTTTTTCTTGATCTCTTCCTCAGAATCAGACAGATAGATACAGTTTCCAAGGGATTTGCTCATTTTCGCCTTGCCGTCGATCCCAGGCAGACGCAGGCAGGCCTTATTCTCAGGAAGAAGGATCTCCGGCTCTACCAGATTTCCGCCATACACTGTGTTGAACTTGTGCACGATCTCCCTGGTCTGCTCGATCATAGGAGCCTGATCCTCTCCCACCGGGACGGTAGTTGCCTTAAATGCTGTAATGTCTGCAGCCTGGCTGATGGGATAAGTAAAGAAGCCTACCGGGATGCTGGCCTCAAAATTACGCATCTGGATCTCTGACTTGACCGTTGGATTTCTCTGAAGACGGGATACGGTTACCAGATCCATGTAATAAAAGCTCATCTCACACAGCTCCGGAACCTGGGACTGGATAAAAAGAACCGATTTCTCCGGATCCAGGCCGCAGGCCAGATAATCCAAAGCCACCTCTATGATATTCTGGCGCACCTTCTCCGGATTATCTGCGTTGTCCGTCAGCGCCTGGGCGTCAGCGATCATAATATAAATCTCGTCAAATTCGCCGGAGTTCTGCAGCTCCACTCTGCGGCGCAGGGAGCCTACGTAGTGTCCTACATGGAGCCGTCCGGTCGGACGGTCGCCAGTCAAAATAATCTTTCCCATGGGTCAAATACCTCTCATTTTCCCAGCCCTTCCGGATCATTGCCGGCAGTTGGCTGTTATTTTTATCTTTTTGCACGCCCAGCCATGCAGCCTATTCAGAATGCATTCGATTCAGGCAGGGACGATAAATAATCAACAATAGCATAGCCCAAAGACTGTTTTCTGTCAAGAAGGCTGTCTACTTGAGTTTCCGCATTTTGCAGTTCTCCTTCCCCCTTATCCTTATCCCCTCCTTTTCCAAAATCCTGGAAAAAAGAGGCGGCAAAGGAGCTTCAAACTCCTGCCCGGCCAGATAGCCCAATGGATCGGGGGGATCCTGGGGCATAACTAACTTCCAGGAATGAAGCAATTGATGGGAGAGTCCATAGCATTGCTTCATTCTCTCGTTGAATACACGGTTTCCATACTTAAAATCCCCGGCTATAGGATGGCCGATGGAAGCAAGATGGGCCCGGATCTGATGGCTCTTTCCTGTGATCAGCGTCACCTTCAAAAGAGTCATTGCCCCGTTTCCGCCTATGGGCTCATACTCTGTCACAATGGGAGCGCTTTCCGGCGTCTGAACAGAAGAAACTGTTACCCGGTTGGTTTTCTCATCTTTCTTCAGAAATCCCTGGATCCGCTGAACCTTCTGCAGATTTCCCATGACCAGGCACTGATAATATTTATGCAGGCTCCTGTCTTTTAACACAGCGCTCAGGGCCTGAAGCCCTCCCAGGGACTTTCCGGCCGCTACCAATCCGCTTGTATTCCGATCCAGCCGGTTGCAGACAGAGGGACGGAAGGTGCGAAGCTGCCCGGCAGTCAGGGAACCGGAATCCAACAGATAAGAAAGGATCTGTTCGTTGAGGGAAATATCGCTGTCCTTGGCTTTCTGCGACAGCACTCCGTATGGCTTATTTACCAGAAGGATATGGCTGTCCTCATAGATCCGGTTAAGAGGTTCGACAGACCGGGGCAGTTTGGCAGTCTTAGCCTCTTTCCCCGAGGAAAATTTCTCAATGGTCTCATCCGCCAGAAACAGCTTCACCTCATCTCCCTCTTTGAGCCGCTCAGAACCATCGCATCGGCTTCCGTTTAAGGTAATATTTTTTTTGCGGAGCATCTTGTAGAGAAAGCCTTTTCCCGCTCCGTCCAGATATTTTGCCAGCAATTTATCAAGACGCTGTCCCGCCTCGTTGGAGGTAATTGTGAGTATCTTCATATGTCATTCCTTACTTCATTGGTCTATCCTGTTTTACCGCTCCCTGGCTGACCGCATCCATCAGAGTGAGGATCAGCCCATGGGGCAGGATTCCGCACAGCAGATGAAACACCTTCATCGTCAATCCATAAACAGACAGCTCTTTTCCGGCAATGCTGTCACGCAGTGCCTTTGCCGTCACACGTCCTGGATCCGCCATTACCAGGCGTTTATACAGGGGGATCTTACCGGTGGTCTCCGCCAGATCAAAAAATTCAGTCCGCACAGGGCCAGGGCATACCGCAGTCACGTAAATACGGCGGCTTTTCAGCTCCCGGTTCAGAGCACGGCTGTAGCTTAAAACAAAGGCTTTACTCGCTGCATAGACGGCAAAGCCTGGCTGTGGGAGAAAGGCTGCAGCAGAGGCAAACTGGATCACACGGCTATTGTACTCCATATATGGAAGAACCATACGGGTGATGGCGCACAGAGCCTGACAGTTGAGGGCCACCATATCCGCCTGGCTCTCCGTCGTCAGATCCTGTGACTGTCCGATCCTGCCAAAGCCTGCCCCATTTACCAAAAATTTAACAGAAGGCATTCTCTTTTTAAGAGCATCCCCTAACTCTCTCCTGTCTTTTTCCCATCGCAGATCCAGCCCGAAGATGCGCAGAGGAACTCCTACCTGTCGCTGTAATTGTTCCAGACGTTCGGTTCTTCTGGCAACCACCCAGATCTCATCAAATCCCTTAAAATGCTCCCACAGCTGGATCACACATTCCCGTCCCATACCAGAGGATGCTCCTGTGACAATGGCGATCTTCAAAGGGATCACCTTCCTTTCTATTTATTTGCAGACTTTTTGTGGATATTCCGAATGGTTTTTTTCGTTTTTCCGGAGCGCCCATCCTTTTCCCTGCTGCTGTTTGTCCTGCTGACGTTTGACCCGCCGCTTCTCTGACCGGCCCCGGACTTGGAGGTTCCCCCTGCCTTTGCCCTTCCCTGGCCTTTGGCGTCCTTTCCTCCCCAGTAACCATTTCCAGAATTTCTAGGCCGGATCAGACATTTCTTTTCATATCCGATGAGATCCCTGCGCCCGGCAATGGTAAGAGCCTCCTCCACCAGATCATAATTTTTCGGATTCCGATATTGGATCAGCGCCCGCTGCATGGCCTTTTCGTGGGGATTCACGGGAACGTAAACCTTTTCCATGGTA
>CABQJX010000179.1 GCA_902464595.1 uncultured Lachnoclostridium sp.
TCACCCTTTCGTATGCCGCCCTTTTCAATGACCAGATCCGCGGTTTTCTTCTGCATGGTGCTCTCCGCCTGCTCCCAATTATCCATACCAAACATATCGTCCAGTTCTACCTCGTCGAACAGGCTTCCCAGAGGGCCTTCCCCCTCTTTTTTCCCAACGACGGAGCCAGCGCTTATGATGACCGGGGGATGTTCAAATTCAATACTTGCCTTGCCTTTCATTTGTCCCATTTCATGTACTCTCCTTCCTGTGACAGGATGTAATAATTACAGTATCCCTCGTTTCCGGAAAAATACTCAGAAATAGCGGCCTTAAGCTTTTCTAAATGGGTCAATATAAAACAGCACAATTCTCCTTCAGGTAAAAGTAAATATCTTTCTTCATTTTTGTCAATGGTGTATTCTTTTCATCCTCAGCCAAAAATGGATGGAGCACCTCTATGAATCTGTCATATCCCCCGAAAAGGTCCGTATAGTTCTCGCAAAATATCTTGTTGTACTCTTCCCGGGAATAGTCTCTTATCTCATTTTTTAACCGATACACAATATCCCTGTGGGTCTCATATACCTCCTCCAGCCTAAATATTTTCTTAGACTGTTCAGCCCTCTTTTCCACTCCTTCGGACCCCTTCAGACAGATATGGATATCCTCTTCTGAAAAAGCATAAAGCTGCGGGACATCAGAAAAAGGAATCTGGAATTCCAGACTGCTGCTCGGATCCATATAAGGGTATAAATGAGCATCACGCTTACAGGAAACCTTATCTAATTTCAGTCTTGAGTTACATATTTGACAGCTGGGCACCATGTTGTGGATGTTCATGGACAAGAAAGGGAACTTGCTCACCGGATAATAATGGTCCGTATCCGTCGTGGTCTTTCTTATCCTTTTCCCTTCTGGGCTGACAGAATAGCTGGTAATATACTGCCTGTTACAGTACGGGCATACCTTTATGCCTATCTCATCCATAAATGTCTCCCTGGACCATGGACGGCCATCCTTTGTCTTGATGCGGGAGCTGCCGGAGAAATTTTGGTATCCTAAAATATAACGGATGTGTTTTACACAATTTTGTTTTTTCTCTTCGCTTATTTCAAACGTGAGCCCATCAAACAGATCTTCCAATGTCTCATCCGCCAGAGTATGGATATCTTCAGAGGTACACCACCTGATGATATTAGGAATCTGGAGCTCCTTATCTTTTATATTTATCATCCCGTGGTTTTCTAATATACAGAGCACTGCAGTGCGCTCTGTCCAGGGAATTGTTTTCTCACAAAAACGCTTCCATCTGCCCGGTAATGTCTCTTCTATGTATTCTGCATGATAATGTTCCAGTTCTTTCCATTTATCTTTTTTTACCTCTATGTAAATCATCGGTCCCCCTTAGCTTCCGTGTTATGTTGTTTTCTCATATATTCTAATACTTTTCTGCGCTCCTCATCGCTGCTGCGCTCCCATTCCTCCATAAAGGAGACATGCAGAGGATTTTTCTTCATAATCCTGTTCTGCAGCTCTCTTCTGGCCACAGGATCGCCCACTGAACCGGCCAGATAGAGCAGTTCTCTCCTCTCCTCACTGTCATTGGTCTGAAAACGGTCAATCCTGCTTATTAGATTTCCTATCTTTTCCTTGGCAAACTCACCGATATTTCCCTTATCCATATAGAACACATCCAAAAACTGCATGGCTATATTGGCCCCAAAGGTAGGGCTTTCCATAGAACGTACCGTTGCATCCCCGGATAGCAGTATGACGTGTTCCTTCAGGATATCTGATAATACAATGGGAGAATGCGAAGTCACTATAAGCTGGAACCGGTATTCCTTAAAGCTTCCCAGCCAATCCAGAAGGAATTTCATGATTTTCTGCTGCCACCTGGGATGCAGTCCTGCATCTATCTCGTCTATGATAATCAGAAATCGTGTCTGAAGGGGATTTTTAGCCATGGCATCCGCTATGTAAGAAAACAGATTTAAAAGCGCCAGCTCTCCTGTAGAAACAGGTCCAATATCAAAACGTAAATTCCGTTTAAAAAAGGACTGAGGCTTTTTCAGTTCTTTCGAATACCATTCAACCAAATTTTTGATATCTTCAAAGTCCTGTACCCCCAGTTCCCAATCCTTCAGGTCCAGGTAATTTTTCTGGGCTCTATCCCTTTGCAGGCGTTCTCCCATCTGACTAAAATATTTGTTCAGTATATCCAGGCAGCCCTTAATCTGAATTCCCCATCCCAGTTTTTCGATCCCCTTGATACTGGAAATAAGGGTCCGCAGATAGCAAATCGCCTCACAACCGGGATTAACTGCCCTATTTTTTATTTCTGCGAGTATTTCCCTTCCTTGTCTGCCATCATAACCACAGAATGCTAAATATATTTCTGCCACGCAGAGAATATAGATATTAAGCCAGAAGTTTTCTTTCTGGTCCTTCAGGACAGTTGTCCTTAGCATTTCGTAACATTTCTTTGCATCTGCCATGTGGGATGAGCTTTGGCTTTTGTCACGGACAGCGTCTGTTATCAAATCCTCGGCAAATTCCCTTATCTTTATTTCACAGCATTGAAAGATATCCAGTTCCTGTTTGATTGCCTCCGAAGAGGACATATACCCTTCTATGATTAACTCTTCCTGTTTTTTGATATAGGCCTGGATGTCAGACCTCTCCATTTCCTCGGCATACTTCTGTATCGGAACAAAATATTGATTGTCAAAGGTTTTGTAGCCATAGGTACCTTTTTTTGCATTTTCCCTGCTGGTTTTCAGCAGTGCAGCCGGGGTATAGACCTGACGTGCCAGATAATTGTTCCTTCCTACATCCTCCAATTCATTGCTCCCGCATAACTCAGCAAAATTAAACATATTTGACAAATAGACCATGCTGAGTAAATTTGTATTCCAATCTCTTAATTCAAACTCAAAGCCTGCTCCGGTAACATTTTGAACTTCAATTTGGTTTTTATATAGGATAAGCCCCCCGTCATCGGACACTTCTATCCAAAAAAAGGAATTTGCTTTCTTAATACCCGGATATTCGTAATTCATCAGCATCTGCGCAAAGGTTGTTTTCCCGCTTCCGTTTTCCCCCACAACGGCAGTTACACAATCAATATTTTTACCATAAAAATCCTCTTGGCAGGCATACTCCTTATTCTTATTTATTTTAACACGAACCGATACAGGATGCGCATTTTTTACAATATCCGTGGTAACCAGATACTCCTGGCTCAATGCCGCTCCATAACAGTGTCTCCTGTTCCCTTCAAAGTTATAGTACCATACATAAATCAATCTACCCATATCATTTCCACCTTATCATCATAGTTTAAATATCTCCCTTCCTCTACCGCGGAGATGCCTAAAACAACATAGTATTAATTATATCAGAAACATGCAAAAATTCCCATTATGATCACAATATTTTCCACATTCCTCATTATATATTCTATACTACCTCTATATCCCCTGCAAAATTCACACTTACCTCTTGCCTAATTCCCGAACCGCTATTTTGTAAGTTAAACATCTTCAGGCATCAAAAAAGCAGGCTAATGAAATATTTCATCCATCATCCTGCTTATAAATGACCGAATCAATTTTAATCCTTCCTAGCTGCCTATTAAAAAATCCCCATCCATCTGCCAACCCAGTAAATCAGCCCCAAGACCCAGCTGGTCAAAACTCCGTA
>CABQJX010000180.1 GCA_902464595.1 uncultured Lachnoclostridium sp.
AGTCGGGGCTAATACTTAAAGTTTTTCGGGACATTTTCAAAAACGCTTGACAGCATTTTTTCTTTAAGTTTTATCCGATTTTTTATTTCCCAAACACAGAGCTCTCCTTGATCTCCAGCTTCCTGCACCACTCTTTCAATCGATCCTCTTTATAATGGGAAACGGAAAAATCCTCAAGGCTGTACTCCAAAGGAATATTTGTTTTGATCGTAGCCAACTCCTTGGACAGCTTCGCCGCTGCTTCACCCAAAAGCTCTCCCTCCTCACCGGTTTTCGTCATTGCCTTGTAAGGAGAGCGGCTGATCCCCAGATCCCGTTTCCAAAAATCCTGAAGTTCCTTCAGCTGCTTTTTATCCTGCTCCGCCTCATGGATCGCCTCATAAATCGCCTCCACAGTCCCATATTCTTCCAGAAGAAGGGGCGCTGCACTGGAAACCCCTTTTACACCGGGAATATTGTCTGACGTATCCCCCTGGATCCCTTTTAAATCCGGGATCTGATCCGGCCATACTCCCTCCTCCCCATGTACCGTTTTTGCGGTATACTCAAAGGTCTTTTCAGGCAAATTTGCAAGAGCTTTGTCGATCCCATAGACCTTATAGTATTTTTCAAAAAGCTCGTCCGCCTTCTCCTGTCTTGACTGAACCATCCACGCCCGTACATTATGCTCATCATTTACCAGCTGTAAATAATCGTGATCCTTTGTCATGACCACCATAGGAACCTGCTCCCGAAACTTCATGACCAGGCTCCCGGCATAATCATCCGCCTCATACGTATCGCTGTAAAGCACCTGAAATCCTGCTTCCTCTAAAATCCGCTCCATCAGGATAAACTGCCCTTTTAAAGGCTCCGGAGTCTGGCTTCTGGTTCCCTTGTAATCTGCATACATCTGCCTGCGAAACGTATCCCTTGTCTTATCAAAAACAAAGGCCACATAGGCCGGCTTCTGCTTTTTCAGCAGAGAGGCCACCGCCTTTAATACCCCCATGATGCCATTTGTATAGGTTCCGTCCGACGCATGAAGGATTTTACTGTAATGGCGTTCCCTCTCCTCCTCTGTTTTAGCAAACATGATTTCTCTGGGAAGAACTGCATAATAGCAGGTCACAAGCAGAGATGAACCATCTACAATCACAAACTTTCTATCTGACATACCGCTCCTCTTTCTGTCGCTCGCATTTTCTCATGAACCGGATCAATGATCCCGATGGTGTCTGTCCCATATCCCTGCCGCCAGCAGGGCGGTCACGATCAGGACCAGGATCAAAAAGTTCCCAATCTGTCCCATCAAGCGCCTCCTCTTTCGTAAGCTTGGCTTTTCTCGCGCCTTTTCTTTATCTTTCCCTTATCATATCCTATTTTTGTTCTCCCGTCAAAGGGAAACCGCAGTCTGGGCCATACCGGCGCTCCCCAGAGAGGCCTCAAAACAACCTACTAGGGAAGCCTTGTCCCTTCCCAGGATATTTTCCAGCTCTGAAAAAGATAAGCAGCCCTTCAAATACAGTTTAGCAATCTCCATAGGACCGTTTCCAATCCCTCCTGCCAATTCCAGCTGTGTCATATGCTCCATTCCCCTGCCCTTCTCTTTATATTTGCCGCCTTTTTACCGGACGGCAAAAGCTTCTTCCATTTTTACCCTATAAAATCATATGCACAAGCGGAAGGAAATATGACAGTACCATCACTCAGGCTGAATTTCTTTCATCTGGCCATACTCTAACCGGATCTTCGCTCCACTTCGATCACTCTGGCTCCGATCGCCTCTATAAAGGCCTGATCATGTTCCACTAAGACCATAGCAGGTCTATGCTCTAAAATCAAATCTTCAATCTGCATACGGGAATAAACGTCAATATAATTGAGCGGCTCATCCCATACGTAAAGATGGGCTTTTTCACAAAGACTTTTGGCGATCAGCACCTTCTTCTTCTGTCCCATAGAAAAATCTTCCAGCCTTTTATCAAACTGGCTCCGATCAAAATCCAGCTTTCTCAGCATGGCACGAAAAAGGCTCCGATCCACTCCTTCTCTCTCCTCAAAGGCCACAAAAGTTCCTTTCAGCCAAGAAACATCCTGAGGAACATAGGAAACAATCACGCCGCTGCCCACAGAAACGGTTCCCCCATGTTCCAGGGACTGGCCTGCTAAAAGCTTTAAAATACTGCTCTTTCCGCTGCCGTTCCTTCCCCTGAGACAGAGCCGTTCCCCACTATAGACGGAGCACGTCACCGGAAAGCTGATACACCTCCCCTCATAGACCGCTGACACCTGAGATAAGGAAGCCAAAGTCTTAGAATGGTAACTCAAGGGAAGCACCTTAATATCTTCCGCTGTCTCCAAATTTTTCAGGAGCAGTGATTTCTCCTCTAACGCAGCATTCTGCCTGGCCTCAATATGCTTGGCCCGTTTCATCATTTTCGCAGATTTATGGCCCACATATCCTTTGTCTGCCGCCCCTTTCTTTGATGCCTCTACCCGATCCGACCACTGGGCCTTGCGCTCCGCTGACTGTTTTAACCGTTTTATATCTTTTTGCAGCTTTTGATTCTGATTCCATTCAAAGTTCTGCTGGCGCTGGAAATTTTCCCACCAGGAGGAAAAATTTCCACTCTGTACCTCAATACCGGCCCGGTTAAAAGCCAAAACATGATCCACGCAAATATCTAAAAAACGGCGGTCATGGGATACCAGGATAAACCCCTTTTTCCTCTTCAAATACTCTGCCACCTGCATCCTGGCTTCTGCATCCAAATGGTTGGTTGGCTCATCGATCAACAGGAAATGTCCTTCGTTTAAAAACAGGCATGCAAGAAGGACTTTTGTCTGCTCTCCGTTGGAAAGGGTTTCAAAAGGCCTCCAAAGGACATCCTCCTCCACATTCATCTGAAAAAGCTCCTTTCGGATCTCCCATTCCTCTGCCGAAGGACAGATTTCCTCTGCTACCTCCTTCGTCCACCTCCCTGGTTCCTTTATTTCATATGGAAAATAGTCAAATTCCACAGAAGACAAAATTTTTCCCTGATATTCATATTTTCCCTGCAATAAATTAAGAAAGGTGGTTTTCCCTCTGCCATTACGCCCAATAAACCCCAAGCGCCAATCTGTATCAATCTGGAAATCTGCATGCTCCAATACCGCTTCCCCGCTGGAAGGATAGGAAAAAGTCAGATCCTCCACTCGGATCATTGACATACGTATGCACCTCCTCATACAAAAGAGATTCTCACTGACGTGATTTTCAAAAATAAAAACAGGCTGCGGAACCGTTACTTTCCGCAGCCTTCCTTGCAAACATTCATAAAGCTGTAATCTCTGAGAGAAACAGCCCTTTATTGCAAATAGGGAGAATGATAACTTTCCGCACACCTATACCGCACCGGAATAAATTCCGACACAGTCCAGGAAATTTTGATTAATTGCGGAAAAAGTTATACATCCTTTCACCTCCATCTTTATTATTGAAAACAGATCTGTATGTCTGTCACCCTACAGCAGCCTCGAAATGACTGCTGACAGAAATTGATTATACCATTCTTTCCTGCATATGTCAAACAGGCAGCTCGGAAGGTTTGTGTCAAGTAATCGTTGGCAACTTACTACTTCATTTTTTCCTTATGATA
>CABQJX010000181.1 GCA_902464595.1 uncultured Lachnoclostridium sp.
CCGGTATGGGTGGCGGCCATGATGAGCGGGAACAGACGTTGAACCAGCTGCTGGTAGAGATGGACGGCTTTGGGATCAATGAGGGGATCATTGTCATGGCAGCCACCAACCGTGTGGATATACTGGATCCAGCGATCCTTCGTCCAGGCCGTTTTGACCGCAAGGTGGCGGTAGGACGTCCGGATGTGAAGGGACGGGAGGAGATCCTCAAGGTCCACTCCAAGGAAAAGCCTCTCAGCGAGGATGTAGATCTGCATCGGGTAGCTCAGACGACAGCTGGATTTACAGGAGCGGATCTGGAAAACCTGATGAATGAGGCAGCCATCATTTCTGCCAGGGAGAACAGGCGGTTTATCCGTCAGGAGGATATTGACCGCGCCTTTGTGAAGGTGGGGATCGGTGCTGAGAAGCGCAGCAAGGTGATCTCTGAGAAGGATAAGAAGGTTACAGCCTACCACGAGGCAGGCCATGCTATTTTATTCCATGTGCTGCCGGATGTAGGCCCTGTCCACACCGTGTCCATTATCCCCACAGGCATCGGGGCAGCTGGCTATACCATGCCGCTTCCGGAGCGGGATGAGATGTTTAATACCAGAGGCCGTATGCTGCAGAATATTATGGTAGATCTGGGCGGACGGATCGCAGAGGAGCTGATCTTCGACGATATTACCACAGGGGCCTCCCAGGATATTAAGCAGGCCACACAGACAGCAAGGGCTATGGTGACTCAGTATGGAATGTCGGAGAAGGTGGGAATGATCCAGTACGGCGGGGATGACAATGAAGTGTTCATCGGACGGGATCTGGCTCACACGAAAACCTATGGAAATGAAGTGGCGGATACCATTGACAGTGAGGTAAAGCGGATCATTGATGACTGTTACGCAAAAGCCAGAGAGATCATTGCGCAGCACGATCATGTGCTTCATGCCTGTGCCGATCTTTTGATCGAAAAGGAAAAGATCACACAGGAGGAGTTTGAAGCTCTGTTTAAAAAGGAATAGAGAGCGGTAGCTTGTCACTTTTGACGGGAGAAAAAGGTTAAAAAAAATCATATTTGTGCACACTTTTTTGGCGGCCTATGCTATTATAATAGGCGTAACCCCCCAATACATTATATAGTTTTTGCTACACCCCATAAGAAACGAAATACCTTCTCCTGAAAAGCCTGGCTACCCCGCCAGGCTTTTCTCTTGATGGAAGGCAAAAAATCAGATACAATAAACAGAGAAGAAAAAAGACGGAAAATCAGGAAAAGGATACAGACCGTGGACGATAGTGTAAAAGGACAGATTAATAGGGATGCCCTTTTTTCTGCTGAGACAGAGGATTACCGTATGCCGCCGGAGCCTGATGAGAAAGACAGGGTAAGGCTGTGGATGCGGACAGCAAAGGGCAATGCAGACCGCGTATATTATGTAGAGAACGGGGCGCAGATAAAAATGAGGTGCACCCGATCGGACGAATTGTTTGATTATTATGAGCACGAGATCACAGCAGGTGCAGAACAGATACTTTATCATTTCAAGGTGGAAAGCAAGAAGGAGTCCTGCCTGTATAACCGGATGGGAGCCACAGACGACGGCGATCCCTCCTTTGACTTTAAAATAACTCCGGGGTTCCATACACCAGAGTGGGCTAAGGGAGCCGTGATGTACCAGATTTTTGTGGACCGGTTCTGCAATGGGGATCCGTCCAATGATGTGGAAACCTGCGAATATGTGTATATCGGACACCCGGTTAAACGGGTGGAGGACTGGTACAGCCTTCCGGCCAATATGGACGTGGGCCGTTTTTACGGCGGGGATCTCCAGGGGATCTGGGATAAATTGGACTATATAAAAAGCCTGGGAGTGGAAGCGATCTACTTAAACCCTGTGTTCGTCTCCCCATCGAATCACAAATATGACTGCCAGGATTATGAGCACATTGACCCTCATTTTGGGAAAATTGTAAAGGATGGGGGAAGCCTGGTAAAGCCGGAGGCCAAAGATAATCAAGAGGCAGGGCGGTATGTGATGCGCTCTGCAAACAGGGAAAATCTGGAAGCCAGCGATGACTTTTTCGCACAGTTTGTAAAAGAGGTGCACAACAGAGGAATGAAAGTGATCCTGGACGGAGTGTTCAATCACTGCGGCTCCTTTAATAAATGGCTGGACGGAGAAAAGATCTACCAGCGCTCCGGGGATTATGAGGCAGGAGCGTATGAAAGCCAAAAGAGCCCTTACCATGATTTCTTTGATTTCCATGACGACAGTGCTAAGGCGTGGCCTGACAATGGAAGCTATGATGGATGGTGGGGTCACAATACCCTTCCAAAGCTGAATTATGAAAATTCAGAGAAATTGGTGGAGTATATTTTGAATGTAGCGAGAAAATGGGTTTCCCCGCCTTACTCCATTGATGGATGGCGGCTGGACGTGGCGGCTGATCTGGGCCATACAGCAGATTATAACCATGAGTTCTGGCGCAGGTTCCGGAAGGCAGTGAAGGAAGCGAACCCGGAGGCTGTGATCCTGGCAGAACATTATGGTGATCCAGCTTCCTGGCTGGAGGGGGATCAATGGGATTCCATTATGAACTACGATGCCTTTATGGAACCGGTGACCTGGTTCCTCACAGGAATGGAAAAGCACAGCGACAGCTACAACCCAAATGTATGCGGAGACGGGGCAGCATTCTTTAATGCCATGAATTACCATATGAGCCGTATGCAGACAAACACAGTGCTTACAGCCATGAACCAGCTGTCAAACCATGACCATTCCCGTTTCCTTACCAGGACGAACCAGATAGTGGGACGGATCCAGACGGCCGGGCCTGAGAAGGCAGGTCAGGGCGTGAAACACTGTGTCCTCAGGGAAGCGGTAGTGATCCAGATGACATGGCCGGGCTCTCCTACCTATTACTATGGGGATGAGGCTGGGCTGTGCGGCTGGACAGATCCGGACAGCCGGAGAGCTTATCCATGGGGCAGGGAAGATTTTGAGCTGATTGAATTTCACCGCTATGTGACCAGCATCCATAACCATGTGCCTGTATTCCGAAAGGGAGCGGTAAAGCCTCTTCTGGCAGGACGGGGACAGATTGTTTATGGGCGTATGCAGGGGGAATATCAGGCCATTACCGTTGTGTGCAGCAGTCCCAAGGCTCAGATGATGGATATTCCGGTATGGCAGCTGGGTATCACGGATTCCATGATCCTGGGACGGCCGATCTTATCTACGGAGACAGGATACAACGCAGGCGTCAAGCTGTATCGGGTAAAGGATGGACATTTAAAATTAAATATGCCGCCTCACAGTGCAGCCATCTTTGTATCGAAACCGGAGGAATTTTTCCCGGTGATCGATTCGCTGTTTGCGGAGGAGGGGGAGATAGAGCGGTAAGGACAGCTCTGCTCCATAGACCATAGAGAAGCTCAGATATGCCGGTTTTCTGGTGTGTCTGGGCTTTTTTGACGGGAAACAGACGGAAAATTCTTGTCTGCGGCATGAAAAAAAGACTGACGCTCTGCGTCGGTCTTTAAAAAGTAATGCGGGTGACCGGACTTGAACCGGTACGGTATCGCTACCGAGGGATTTTAAGTCCCTTGTGTCTGCCTATTCCACCACAC
>CABQJX010000182.1 GCA_902464595.1 uncultured Lachnoclostridium sp.
AGCTTTTGCTGACACGGTATGCCAGGGGGACGTATAAGAGGTATGCATTGGTTGCAGGGTATGTGGAGATCGGCGAGACGCTGGAGGACTGTGTGCGCAGGGAAGTCATGGAGGAGGTAGGCTTGAAGATCCGGGACATACAGTATTACAAGAGCCAGCCCTGGGCCTTTTCAGATACGGAGATGGTTGCATTTACCGCCATTCTGGACGGTGACGATACCATTAGGCTGGAGGAGGAGGAACTCTGTGAGGCGGGATGGTTTTCGGCAGATGAGATCCCCTCTTATACTCCCTGCCTCAGCGTAGGCCATGAGATGATACAGGCCTTTAAGGAGGGAAAGCTGGGAAAAAGGATATAAAAGCAGAAGTCAGATCAAAGATGTGGCTGAATAGTTACAGAAAAATACAGGATAAGGAGATAGTTATGGCAAAGGAATACATACTTTTCGATCTGGACGGCACACTGACAGACCCTAAGGAGGGAATCACAAAATCCGTAGCCTATGCCCTGGATCATTACGGGATCCATGTGGAGGATCTGGATACCCTGATTCCCTTTATCGGACCTCCACTGACAGACAGCTATGAGAAGTTTTACGGCTTTTCCAAAGAGCAGGCCTGGGAGGGCGTTCTCGTATACCGCGAGTATTTCAGCACAAAGGGATGGGCTGAGAATAAGGAGTATCCCGGGATCCGGCTGATGCTTGAAACTCTGAAGGCCCATGGGAAAAAGCTTCTGGTAGCCACCTCTAAGCCGGAGGAGTTTGCAAAAAAGATTTTGGAACATTTTAACCTGTCCCAGTATTTTGATTTTATCGGAGGGGCAGATATGGCGGAGACAAGGGGACGGAAGGCGGATGTGATCCGGTATGTCCTTCAGGAAAACGGTATTCCTGCCACAGAGGAGGGATTAAGCCGCTGTGTGATGGTAGGAGACAGGGAGCACGACGTTCTGGGAGCCAGGGAGTGCGGCCTGGAATGCGTGGGAGTTCTGTACGGATATGGAAGCCTGGAAGAAATGAAGGAATGTGCTCCTGCATGGATCGCCCCTACAGTGAAGGAACTGGAAACGCTGCTTTTATCCTTGTAACAGAAACTATAACTGAGAGCTATGATAGCTATTACTATTATGCAATTGACAAATAATACAATGGTTGCTATGATTGGAATTACTTAATTTAAGAGGACAGCTGACATAGCTGCCGTCGAAAGAAAGGGTGATGAAATGGACGACAGAATCGTATTATCGCTTCTTGTGGACAATACAGCCGGTGTGCTGGCGAGAGTGGCAGGCTTGTTCAGCCGAAGGGGCTACAACATTGAGAGCCTGACCGTTGGCGTTACTGCGGATCCCCGGTATTCCAGAATGACTGTGGTTTCCCTGGGGGATCAGACCGTCCTGGAGCAGATCAAAAACCAGCTCAACAAGCTGGAGGATGTAAGGGACATCAAAGAGCTGAAGCCGGAGCGTTCCGTATATCGTGAGCTGATCCTGGTGAAGGTACGGGCCGGTGCCAGCGACAGGCAGTCTGTCAGTGCCATCTCCAATATCTTTCGCGCCACCATTGTAGATGTGGGAAAAAATTCCCTCACCGTTATGCTGACCGGCGATCAGTCGAAGTTAGACGCCCTCATCAATCTGCTGGAGGATTACGAGATCCTGGAGCTGGCCCGGACAGGACTTACCGGCCTGGAGCGGGGAGCGGAGGATATACGGATGCTGCCATAACCGGCAGAGAAGAACCATCAGATTGACTCACATACTTATTATTTAAGGAGGATAAGAGCAATGCCAAAGATCTATTATCAGGAAGATTGTAATTTATCATTACTGGAGGGTAAAACCATTGCTGTCATTGGATACGGCAGTCAGGGACATGCCCATGCCTTAAACTTAAAGGAGTCCGGCTGTCACGTGATCGTAGGACTGTATGAGGGAAGCAGCTCCTGGAAGAAGGCTGAGGAACAGGGCTTTGAGGTCTGCACTGCGGCTGAGGCGGCTAAGAAGGCGGACGTGATCATGATCCTTATTAATGATGAGAAGCAGGCTGCTATGTATAAGGAATCCATCGCCCCCAATCTGCGTCCCGGCATGATGCTGATGTTTGCCCATGGTTTTGCTATCCATTTTGGCCAGATCGTTCCTCCAAAGGATGTAGATGTGACCATGATCGCTCCCAAGGCTCCCGGACATACGGTGAGAAGCGAATATCAGAGAGGAAGAGGAACCCCATGTCTGGTAGCTGTTTACCAGGATGCTACCGGCAAGGCTCTTGATATGGCATTGGCTTATGGACAGGGCATCGGCGGCGCCAGGGCTGGTATTCTGGAGACGACCTTCCGGGTAGAGACAGAGACAGACTTATTTGGTGAGCAGGCAGTGCTCTGCGGCGGCGTATGCGCCCTGATGAAGGCTGGATATGAGACCTTAGTTGAGGCTGGTTATGCTCCTGAAAACGCATATTTTGAGTGCGTCCATGAGATGAAGCTGATCGTGGATCTGATCTATGAGAGCGGCTTTGCCGGAATGCGCTACTCCATTTCCAACACAGCTGAGTACGGCGATTACATCACCGGACCTAAGATCGTTACAGATGAGACAAAGAAGGCGATGAAGAAGATCCTTTCCGATATTCAGGACGGTTCTTTTGCAAAGGAATGGCTCTTAGAGAACCAGGTGGGCTGTCCTCACTTTAATGCAATGAGAAAGAATGAGGCAGAGCAGTCCCTGGAGAAGGTAGGAGCAAGCCTGAGAAAGCTGTACAGCTGGAATGATACGGATAAGCTGATCAACAACTAGAGTAAGGCAGATAGAAGCTGAGCTCTGTAGGGAAGACGAAATCCATATAAAAGACAATATCCATATAAGAGACGCCTGCAGGAAGGAAGCTTGAGAGAAGCTCCTATCTTTGCAGGCGTTTTTTGTGTCATAGGAACTTACTCTGCAATGTTCCTAATAGACAAATTCCAAAAAGGTCTTTAGGGCCATGACCTGGCTGGCCGGGTGGTAGGCAAAACCGATGGTGCGGCGGTTAATGGGCGCTTCCAAGGGGATTTCCACTAACAGTCCGCTGTCTAACTCCTTCTGTACCAGTTCTTTGATGACGCAGGCCACGCCCAGGCCGATCTTTGCAAATTCAATGAGAAGATCCATAGCTGTCACCTCAAGGATCTGCCTGGGATAGATGCTGTGCTCTGACATATAAGCGTCCACATGGCGGCGTGTCATATTGTTGGAATCCAGCAGCATGATATTGCCGGATTCAAAGATGTTGCTTTCTTCTCCCTCGCGGAGAGAAAGATTCTCCAGATAATGGGGAGTCGCCACAAAAATATCCTGTATGTCCATTACGGGGATAAAGGCAAGATCCCGTTTTTGGGAGGGCTCGGCTATCAGGCCCAGATCGATCTTTTGCTGCTCCAGCCCTGAAAGGGTCTGGGCAGTAGCCTGGCTTTCGATGGTGACATTCATGTGGGGATATTGGTCGATAAAGGTTTTGAGGTAGGGGAGAAGGATGTATTTACACAGAGTATTGCTGACTCCGATGCGCAGGTGGCCGATGTCAAATTCCTGGATGCGCCTCAGCTCCTCCTCGCCCCGG
>CABQJX010000183.1 GCA_902464595.1 uncultured Lachnoclostridium sp.
ATACAGATAAATCCACGTTTCTACAAATCGGAGGTCATTACATATTGTCTGTTACGAAAACTCAGGAAAAAAGTGCATTGTAGATTGTCAGCGCCCGGATTATAATAAGAATAAAAGCTGCCTGAACGGATAAAGGGCGGGAATAGAGGCCAAAGCAGCATGATCTGGCCGGAAAATATATTCAGGGAGGGATTTCTATGGATCGCAACGTTGTTTATGGGGCAGTGGACGCTCTGGTACAGTATGGCTTGGATAGAGAGCTGATCGGAAAGACAGATGAGATTTACACCAGAAACCGGCTTTTGGAGGCTTTGGGCCTGGAGGAATATGAACCTCAGGGGCCAGGGGAGAAGGGGGAGCTGGAGGAAATATTGGGAATCCTGTTGGATTATGCCGGAGAACAAGGAATGTTAAAAGGGGACAGCGTGGTCTGCCGTGACTTGTTTGACACGAAGCTGATGGACTGCCTTATGCCAAGGCCCAGCCAGGTGGAGGCAGAGTTCTGGCAGCGGTACAAGGAGGATCCGAGGAAGGCTACGGATTGGTATTACCAATTCAGTCAGGATTCCGATTATATCCGCCGTTACCGTATCAAAAAAGACATGAAATGGACGGTGGATACCCGTTACGGAAGCCTGGATGTGACCATTAACCTGTCTAAGCCGGAGAAAGATCCCAAAGCCATTGCAGCAGCCGGGGCAGCAAAGCAGAGCGGATACCCCAAATGCCAGCTGTGTATGGAGAATATAGGTTATGCGGGCCGGATCGATCATCCAGCCAGAAATAACCACAGGGTAATCCCTATTACCATCAATGACAGCCAGTGGGGCTTTCAATATTCCCCTTACGTGTATTATAATGAGCACTGCATTGTGTTCAATGGACAGCATGTTCCTATGAAGATCGACCGGGCGGCCTTCCGTAAGCTGTTTGATTTTATCCGCCAGTTTCCCCATTATTTCCTGGGATCCAATGCAGATCTTCCCATTGTGGGAGGCTCTATTTTAAGCCATGACCATTTCCAGGGCGGAAACTATGAGTTTGCAATGGCAAAAGCGCCCATTGAGGAGCATTTTACGGCAAAGGGATATGAGGACGTGGAGGCTGGTATCGTATTCTGGCCCATGTCTGTGCTCCGTTTGAGGAGCAGCAGCCCGGATCGTCTCATTGAGCTGGGAGATCAGGTGCTTACTGCGTGGAGAGGATACACAGATGAGGAGGCCTTTGTTTTTGCCGAGACAGAGGGGATTCCCCACAATACGATTACGCCCATTGCCAGGAAAGTGGGAGATACATACGAGCTGGATCTTGTTCTGCGGAACAATATTACTACAGAGGAGTTTCCTCTTGGAGTATATCATCCCCATCAGGATCTCCACCATATCAAGAAGGAAAATATTGGCCTTATCGAGGTGATGGGACTGGCTGTGCTTCCCTCCCGGCTGAAAAAAGAGCTGGCTGATCTGGGCGATGGGATCCTGAAGGGGAGAGATCTGAGGGCAGATAAGGTTCTTGAAAAACATGCAGATTGGGCAGAGCAGTTTTTGCAGGAGTACCGAGAAAAGGGTGTGGCAGTCACACCGGAGAATATCTGGCCCATTCTTCAGGAGGAGACTGGAAAGGTATTTGCCAGGGTATTGGAGGACGCAGGAGTGTATAAGTGCAGCGCTGAGGGAAGGGCTGCCTTTGGACGGTTTTTAAAGACAGCAGGTTTCCGGGAGGCATAAGGCAGTTGAAAGCCGGAGCCCGGAAGAACAATAACAAAAATGGAGGAAAAGAGATGTTGGATGAGAGATGGGTATTCCATGAGAATGCGGAGCCGGTCAAGGCTGGAGAGGGCGTGGTAAGAAGAGTCCTTGCTTACAGCAAAGATCTGATGTGTGTGGAAAATACCTTTGAGGAGGGGGCAGTGGGAAGTCTTCATCACCACCCCCATACTCAGATTACCTATGTGGTCAGCGGCGAGTTTGAGTTTCAGATTGACGGGGAAAAGAAAATCGTGAAGGCAGGAGATACGATGCTGAAGCTCAACGGGGTGGAGCATGGATGTATCTGTAAAAAGGCAGGGATCCTGCTGGATATTTTTAACCCCATGAGAGAAGATTTTGTGTAATCGTTCAGCCATGCGAAGGCTCAGATGCCCAGAAGGCATTTGTGGAAATTGCACAGTTATATTTAATATTTCTTGTGAAAAAGAGATATTTTTTAAAAAGCGATTGACTTTTTCTATGGGATTGTTATAATCATAGCGTAAATAGTTACGAAGTTCCCGTGAGGGATCTATACAGAAAAAATAAGACAATATAAGTTTGTGGACCTTTCTTAAAAAGAGTCGATAGGCTTATATTGTCTTTTTGCATCTTCTGGCATTTCCGCAGGGCGGACTGCTTTGGAGCTGCAGATCGCTGGGGGAACCGCGTAAGTATTATTTCTAAGAGACAGGGGTGTACACTCACACCTGGTTCCAGCCGGATGCATTATTCTAGAAATCCAGCTGGGCCGGGATCACTTCTGGTTTTTGGCTCAGGCTGAGACAGCCGTTTTGGGTCGGCACGAACCGTGCATGCGCAGCGATCACAAAGGAGCAGAAACCAGACGCACAAAAATGAGATGAAAGCGGAGGTTACTCAATTATGTCTACTGGCACAAAAACTGCAAATGGTAATGATTCACAGATGATCAAGCGCTGCATGATGCTTTTAGTGGGGATTTTCTTTATGGCTACAGGCATCGCCATGATCATCAAATCCGGTACAGGAACGTCTCCGATGAGCAGCCTGACCAATGTCATGACAGTGGTATTTCCTGCACTGACCCTGGGAACATACACCTTTTTGCTGAACGTATTGTTCTTCATAGGAGAATTTGTTGTGGATATTAAAAGTTTTTCTGCATCCAAATTCCTTCAGCTGATCCCTACCTTTTTCCTCAGCGTGGCAGTGGATCTGAATATGTTCCTGGTAAGCAATCTGGATCCTCAGGGATATGTGATGAAGCTGGCGGTTCTCATTATTGGCTGCATGTTCTTTGGCTTGAGCATTTCCTTTATGGTGTCTGCAGATGTGATCCTGATGCCGGGAGAAGCGTTTATCAAGATCATTTCCGTGAAATATCATAAGGAATACGGCAATATTAAGACGGCTGTGGATGTTTCACTGGTAATCCTGGCAGTGATCGTATCCCTGATCTTCCTTGGCAGGATCCATGGAGTTCGTGAAGGTACGCTGATCGCAGCTTTTACCATCGGAAACTTTTCAAGATTTTTCAGGACTTATACCAATAAGCTGATCAAAGGAGGATGTGCAGCATGAGCGAGGGCCTGATCCATGTAACGATTGTGACAGTAGACGGGGAAGACCGGGTTTACGAGAAGGGCGGGATCATCTGGGAAGATGGTGTGATCACCCACGTGGGGGATGAGGAAACCATAAAGAAAGCCGCAGAGGAAAAGGGGACGGATTTAAAGGACGGAAATGGTATGTATCTCTTTCCGGGATTAGTCAATACCCACACCCACCTGTATCAGGATCTGATATAAGCCATTTATGATAATGTCTCAGTATATCACAAATGAAAATGTCCCGGATA
>CABQJX010000184.1 GCA_902464595.1 uncultured Lachnoclostridium sp.
TATCCGGGACATTTTCATTTGTGATATACTGAGACATTATCATAAATGGCTTATAGAGAGCCAGATGAAAGTGTCTGGCTCTCTTTCCTTTTGGCTGGAATTATGTTAGACTAAAGGATACTGGTTACGGAAACTCAAGATGAGAAAATAAGGAGAGCTGGAATGGCATTTACCCATTTACATGTACATACAGAATACAGCCTTTTGGACGGCTCCTGTAAGATAAAGGAGCTGACTGCCAGGGCAAAGGAGCTGGGAATGGACAGCATGGCGGTGACAGACCATGGCGTTATGTATGGGGTCATCGATTTTTATAAAGCGGCAAAGGAAGTAGGGATCAAGCCTATTTTGGGCTGTGAGGTTTATGTAGCTCCCGGCTCCCGTTTTGACCGGGAGAGTGCCGGAGGGGAGAACCGGTACTATCACCTGGTCCTTCTGGCGGAGAATAACAGGGGATATGAAAACCTGATGAAGATCGTGTCCAAGGGGTTTGTGGAGGGATTTTACTATAAGCCCAGGGTGGACAAGGAACTGCTGCGCTCTTACCATGAAGGCATCATCGCTCTCAGCGCCTGCCTGGCAGGAGAGGTTCAGCGGTTTTTAGCCCGGGGAATGTATGAGGAAGCGCTGCGGTCAGCAAAGAGCTATGAGGATATTTTTGGGGCGGACAATTTCTTTTTGGAGCTTCAGGATCACGGCCTTCCTGAGCAGAAAATGGTCAATCAGGGGCTGCTGCGCCTGAGTCGGGATACGGGACTTTCCCTGGTGGCTACCAATGATATTCACTATACTTACGCTGAAGATGAAAAGGCCCATGATATTCTTCTGTGTATCCAGACAGGCAAGAAGGTAGCTGACCAGGATCGGATGCGCTATGTGGGCGGTCAGTATTACTGTAAATCTGAGGAGGAGATGCGGGCGCTATTTCCCTATGCGCCGGAGGCTATTGAGAATACCCATAGGATCGCCAAGCGGTGCAATGTGGAAATTGAGTTCGGCGTTACCAAGCTCCCTAAATACGATGTGCCGGAGGGATATGATTCCTGGACCTATCTGAATCATCTCTGCCGCCAGGGATTTGAGTCGCGCTATCCTGAGGATGACGGAACATTAAGACGCCGCCTGGATTATGAATTAGATGTGATCCGCACCATGGGTTATGTGGACTATTTTCTCATCGTATGGGACTTTATTAACTACGCCCGCTCCCAGGGGATCATGGTGGGGCCGGGCCGGGGATCCGCTGCTGGAAGTATTGTCTCCTACACGCTGGGGATCACCAACATTGACCCGGTGCGTTATCATCTGCTGTTCGAGCGTTTCCTGAATCCGGAGCGGGTTTCCATGCCTGATATTGATATTGATTTCTGCTACGAGCGGCGCCAGGAGGTCATTGACTATGTGGTGCGCAAGTACGGCAAAGATCAGGTGGTGCAGATCGTTACCTTTGGTACGTTAGCGGCAAAGGGTGTGATCCGCGATGTGGGACGGGTGCTGGATCTGCCCTATGCCCTCTGCGACAGCATTGCGAAGATGATCCCGGGAGATCTAGGAATGACCCTGGATAAAGCTCTGCAGATGAATCCGGATCTGAAAAAGGCCTACAATGAGGATCACCAGGTTCACGATCTGATCGACATGTCAAAGCGTTTGGAGGGGCTTCCCAGACACACCTCCATGCATGCGGCCGGCGTGGTGATCGGCAGCCGTGCGATCGATGATTTCGTTCCCCTTTCCAGGGCCGCAGACGGTACGATCACAACCCAGTTTACCATGACGACCATTGAGGAGCTGGGGCTTTTAAAAATGGACTTCCTGGGGCTTCGTACCCTGACGGTGATCCAGAACGCAGTGCGGCTGGCTGAAAAAGATTTTGGTGTGTCCATTGACATTGACCATATTGATTTTGACGATAAAAAGGTACTGGAATCCATTGGAACAGGACGGACGGAGGGCGTGTTCCAGTTGGAAAGCGCGGGCATGAAGGGATTCATGAAGGAGCTGAAGCCGGAGAATCTGGAGGATATTATCGCTGGTATTTCCCTATACCGTCCCGGCCCTATGGATTTTATTCCCAAATACCTGAAGGGAAAAAATGACCGTTCCT
Source organism: uncultured Lachnoclostridium sp. (assembly GCA_902464595.1). Classification (GTDB taxonomy): domain Bacteria; phylum Bacillota; class Clostridia; order Lachnospirales; family Lachnospiraceae; genus Enterocloster. Next base: position 2,108 of record CABQJX010000184.1, read on the forward strand.
CCATCACCTATGACTGTCCCCAGCTGGAGCCTATTTTAAGCCCTACCTATGGATGTATCGTTTATCAGGAACAGGTTATGCAGATCGTCCGCGACCTGGCAGGCTATACGATGGGGAGGAGCGATCTGGTGCGCCGTGCCATGAGTAAGAAAAAGACAGCTGTTATGGAGAAGGAACGGCAGAATTTCGTCTATGGAAATGAAGAAGAAGGGGTAAAGGGATGCGTTGCAGGGGGCATCGATGAAAAAACGGCCAATCACATTTACGATGAGATGATCGACTTTGCAAAATATGCCTTTAATAAGTCCCATGCAGCAGCCTATGCAGTTGTGTCCTATCAGACTGCGTATCTGAAATATTATTATCCCAGAGAGTTTATGGCGGCCCTTATGACCTCTGTCATGGACAACGTGGGCAAGTTTTCCGAGTATGTGCTCACCTGCCGGCGTATGATGGGGATTTCGGTGCTGCCTCCGGATATTAATGAGGGTGAGAGCGGATTTTCTGTGTCGGGAAAAGCGATCCGTTACGGCCTTTCCGCTATCAAGAGCGTAGGAAAGCCAGTGACAGAAGCAATCTTAATGGAACGAGAGAGCCGCGGCCCGTTCCGATCCATGGAGGATTTTGTGAGCCGTATGAGCGGTAAGGAAGTCAACAAGAGGACTCTGGAGGGATTTATCAAATCAGGTGCGTTGGACAGCCTTCCGGGAACGAGAAAACAGAAAATGGCCATTGCTCCCACTATGCTGGAGGAAAAATCCAGGGAGAAGAAGCATTCCTTTGAGGGACAGATAAGCCTGTTTGACATTGCAGGGGATTCCAGGGAAGAATTTCAGATCACCTTTCCTGAGGTGGGGGAATATTCCAAGGAGGAGCTTTTGGCCTTTGAGAAGGAGATATTGGGCGTTTACATCAGCGGCCACCCCTTAGATGATTACGAGGAGCTGTGGAGGAAAAATATTACAGCGGATTCCTCCCAGTTTATTGTGGATGAGGAATCAGACCGAGCGGCAGTGGAGGATGGCTCCAGAGTTACGGTAGGAGGGCTGGTGGCAGGAAAGACTGTCAAGACAACCCGGACCAATCAGCTGATGGCATTCATTACCCTGGAGGATCTTATGGGATCGGTGGAGGTGATTGTATTCCCTAAGGACTATGAGGCCAACCGGGATCTGTTCGTGGAGGACTCCAAGCTGTTTATAAGGGGAAGGGTGTCCATTGGGGACGATCCGGTAGGAAAGCTTGTGTGCGAACAGGTGATCCCCTTTGAGCGGGTTCCAAGAGAGCTGTGGCTCCAGTTTGAAGATCTGGCAGGCTATAAAG
>CABQJX010000185.1 GCA_902464595.1 uncultured Lachnoclostridium sp.
CTCGGACAAACGGTTTTCAAGACCGCCTCGTTATGACCACTTCGATACCTCTCCAAACGTGCTTTTCTATTATACAGAAGTTTCGACGTTTTGTCAAGTACTTTTTTTATTTTTTTGAAATTTTTTAAATTTCAAATTTTCATGTTTGCTGCTGTTGTTGTATGTCTCATCGACAGCTCGTTTATATTAGCATGGAATCTCACATATGTCAACACATTTTTTCATTTTTTTTTAAAAACTTTGTTTTTCCTGTTTTTATCGACAAATTACACATTTTTGTCCATAAAAGTCGACGCCACTGTCAGATCTTCCGGTGTTGTAATCTTGATATTGGAATAGCTTCCCTCTACCATATGGACGTTTATTCCTGTCTGCAATTCAACCACCATGGCATCATCCGTGATCCCGCTACAATCTTCCTTCATCTGTCTGGCAAATGCCTCTGCAGCCAAAGGCAGCTCAAAGGCCTGGGGAGTCTGAGCCTGCCATACAAAACGGCGGTCCGGGCTTGAAATCACCTGTCCTTCCCCATCTGTTATCTTAATTGTATCCTTTACCGGCATCCCAACTACACATGCCCGATAACGCCTTACTCCCTCATAAGCCCTTCTTATGATCTCCTCGTCCAAAAATGGACGGGCTCCGTCGTGGATCATCACATAGCCCTTGCGCCGCTGCTCTGCCAGTTCCCATGTCTCCCCTTCCTGTTTTTCCAAAAGGACTTTAAGGGCCTTCCATACGGTCTCATATCGCTCTTTTCCCCCTGCATGGACAGAACTCACCTTCTGAAATCCGTATTTCTTTACAATCTCATTCCGGCAATACTCCAAATGCTCCTCATCTGTCATGAGGAGCACCTGGTCAATGAGAGAGGATCTTTCAAATGCCTCCAGGCTATGGCAGACAAGAGGCCTCCCTCCCAGCTCTATATATTGTTTTGCAGTTTCCGTTCCCATGCGTCTTCCCTTTCCGGCTGCCAAAACAATGCCGGTACAGTATTCCCTCTCCATATCCTTCCCTCTTTGTCTATTGTAGCTGTCTGACCTTTTCTACTAATTCCTTATCTATTTTTCTTATCTATTTTTCTTTGTCTGTTTTTATCTTTTTTCTTTATCTGTCCTATCTGCTCCTATCGTTCCCCTAATTTTAGATTAGGAACTGCATTGAGATCCCAGCCGGACCGATTCCCCTTCTTGTATTCATAATAAGCCGCAGCTCCGATCATAGCTCCGTTATCGGTACAGAAAATAGGAGACGGGTAATAAAACTGGATCCCCTCTTTTTCGCAGGCCAGGGCCATAGCGCTTCTCAAGGCTGTGTTTGATGCAACACCCCCGGCAATAGCTAATCTGCGGTATCCAAATTCCTTAGCCGCCGATATAGTCCTGCTCACTAATGATTCCACCACAGAATTTTGGAAGGAAGCAGCCAGATCCGGAACATGTATTTCCTCTCCAGTCATCTTGGCATGGTTAATATAGTTGAGCACAGCAGACTTTAAACCGCTGAAGCTGAAATCATAGGGAGATCCCTCCACCTTCCCCCGCGGAAACTCAATGGCGTGAGGATTCCCCTCCCTGGCCGCCTTATCGATCTTGGGTCCGCCGGGATACCCCAGGCCTACCGCCCTGGCAACCTTATCAAAAGCTTCCCCTGCGGCATCATCCCTGGTTCTTCCCAAAATCTCAAACTCGCCGTAATCTTTTACGATGACCAGATGGGTATGTCCTCCGGATACGATCAGACACACAAACGGAGGCTCCAGATCCGGATTTTCAATGAAATTAGCAGACACATGGCCTTCAATGTGATGAACGCCGATCAGAGGCTTCTTCGCAGCGTAAGCAAGGGCCTTTGCCTCTGCCACGCCCACTAAAAGAGCCCCCACCAAGCCCGGCCCGTAAGTAACCCCGATGGCCGTGATCTGTTCCATAGTCACCTGAGCCTCTGCCAGCGCACGGCGGATCACATAGTTAATTGCCTTAATGTGCTCTCTTGAAGCAATTTCCGGCACAACTCCCCCGTATATCGTATGAGTAGCGATCTGGGATGAGATCACATTGGACAGCACAGTCCTTCCATTTTTCACTACCGATGCTGCCGTCTCATCGCAGGAGCTTTCAATTGCCAATATTAAAATATCCTCTGAATTTACCTGTTCCATTTTTTCCTCTCTCATTTTCTATGACAGCGGCTCTTCTTCCGCCCTTTTTAATCTTCTTTACCGCTGTAAATCATTTGCAGCAGTTAATCTTCGTCAAATTCCAGCTCTGCCGTCCATCCGTCTCTGGCCGCCTTTGCTCTGGGGAATATAGCCCTGACTTCCTCCATATAATCTTCCGGCCTTGTAAGAGACGGGCTGTAATGGGTCAGCCACATCTGTTTCGGATCGGCCTGCCTTGCTAACTCAGCGGCCTCGTAAAAGGTCATATGCTTATATTCTCTGGCCTTCGCCGCTTTTTCCTTCTCCCCATACATGCCTTCACAGATAAAAAGATCTGACTGTGCCGCATACTCTGCGATCACAGGGACCGGCCTGGTGTCTGTACAGTAAGTCACTTTAAGGCCTCTGCGCTCCGGTCCCAGCACCATGTCAGGAGTCAGGATCCTTCCGCTGTCCTCCACTGTCTCTCCCTTCTGAAGGCGGTTCCAAAACTTTTGGGGAATTTCCTGGCTCTTAGCCCTTTCCACATCAAACCGCCCGGTTCTGGGAATCGAGATGGAATAACCATAACAAACCACATTGTGATTGACCCGGTACGCATCAATGATATAGGGGCCTGTTTTTATCCTCTGGCGCTGCTCTGTAAGCTCTATAAACTTCAATGCAAAGGGAAGCTCCGGAGCAATGGTGCGCAGAGCCCCTACAACCCGCTCCAGCCCTTTTGGCCCGATCAGTGTCAGCGGCTCTATCCTCTCTGCATTTCCCATCGTCAAGAGAAGGCCTGGGAGCCCGCTGATATGGTCTGCATGATAGTGGGTAAAACAGATCACATCAATCGGTTTGGGACTCCACCCTTTCTCTTTTAAAGCCACCTGAGTTCCCTCTCCGCAGTCGATCAGCAGATTGCTGCCTGCACATCGGGCCATCATAGAGGTAAGCCAGCGGTAAGGCAGGGGCATCATCCCCCCTGTTCCTAATAAACATATATCTAACATTCTTATTTCCTCATTCTCTTTAAACTTGATCCATATTTTTATAAAAACCCACACAAAGCCTGCGCACCGTAAATGAGCCCGGCCGCGCAGGCTTTGCGTCCGATTTATAACGGAACTGCTACCATCATATCATACTTTCTTTGTAATAATCAAGTTTGAAGTCCCTGCGGCCCACGACAAACGCATGAATGTGTTCCTCAACCACACCCATCTAAGTTCAAAAATTA
>CABQJX010000186.1 GCA_902464595.1 uncultured Lachnoclostridium sp.
TCATACCAGAAAAAGGGGATTTGTTCACAATTTATTTACTCATGCGTTTGTCCTGTCTTAAAGAATCTTTACGCCAAGGCCAATGCGGCAGCTTTATGACAAGCCAGTAAATATCAGCCTTCGCAGTCTGATTGAATGTTTTGAGCTGCCCGTATATCGGGAGCTCCATGAAAAAATACGAGAACTCAGGATTTTATTTACTTGACGCATAGAATTTATATAAGTTATAATAATCACGGTTTGCCGCAGGAGGAGGCAGAAGCAGAATATTTTTAAAATTTCATATGAAAATGAAGCGCCATGTACCTTTTGGCAGGATCGTGAACAGCCGTCTTGCTGCTGCTTTAAGGTTGACGAGGTGGAGAGAGAATCGAATATTCGGCGGGTGCTCTCCCGTGCTGTCCGGGTGCGGAACATATTGGAAAATATGTGGGTAACTGCAAAACAAAACCAGTATGACCGGATAAACCAGTGGAAACACAGATTTATACAATTGAATAAGAAAGGTTGGTATAGCCATATGTGTGGAATTATTGGATATTCAGGTCCTTTGGAAGCAAAAAAAGTGCTTTTGGAGGGCCTTGCAGGTCTGGAATACAGAGGATATGACAGCGCTGGGGTCGCTTATTTTGACCAGGATTCCAAAATACAGACTGTAAAACGGACAGGAAAGGTAGTGGAGCTTGGAAAAGCTCTAAGGGATTCCGAGGATTTCTCGCACTGCGGGATCGGTCATACCCGCTGGGCCACCCATGGAGGGGTAAGTGAAGCCAATGCTCATCCCCATACCTTTGGGAATGTCACATTGATCCACAATGGGATCATTGAAAATTATCGGCAGCTGACTGAGGAATATGGATTGAAGGATCGTCTTCTCTCCCAGACAGACAGCGAGGTGGCGGCAGCTGTGCTTGACGCCTGTTATACACTGAGCCAGGGAGACCCCCTTCTCGCAATCCGCGCGCTGGAGAAAAAGCTGATGGGCTCTTATGCGTTTTGTATTCTCTTTAAAGACCGGCCTGGAGAAATTTATGCCATACGCAGGGTAAGTCCTCTTGTGGCAGCCAGCACCCATTCCGGGGCATTCCTTGCCTCTGATCTGACTGCCCTTATCCCTTATACTCAGGAATATTTTGTGGTTCCGGAGGGAGCCATTGTCCGGGTAACTCCTTATAAAGTCCGGGTATACGGAAAGGATCTGGAGCGGATCCAGCCTGATCTTCTCACCATAAACTGGAATATGGATGCGGCTATGAAAAATGGTTATCCTCATTTTATGTTAAAGGAGATCCATGAACAGCCGGAAGCTCTGAGACAGACTATCCTTCCCAGGATCAGGGAAGGGATTCCCGACTTTTCGGCAGAAGGGATCCCGGACTCTCTGTTTACCGGGTGCAGCCAGATCCGCATCATTGCCTGCGGCACAGCTATGCATGCCGGAATGGCAGCAAAGGCTTTTATGGAGCCTTTGCTGAGGATCCCTGTTACAGTGTCCATTGCATCGGAATTTCGGTATGAGAACCCCCTTGTAGGGCCGGAAACACTGGCTATTGTTATTTCCCAGTCAGGAGAAACCATCGATACCCTAAAAGCGATGGAGCTATCCATGGAGCTTGGAGCTAAGACATTATCGATTGTGAATGTAAAGGGGGCTGCCATTGCAAGAGAAAGCAACTATGTGCTTTACACCCATGCAGGCCCGGAAATTGCAGTAGCCAGCACCAAAGCATATTCTGTCCAGTTGGCCGCTCTCTATCTCATCGGATGCCGTATGGCTTTGGCCAGAGGCTGTATAGGACGGGATCAGGCTGCTTCCTTTACCCAGGATCTTTTGTCTGTGATCCCGGCTATGGAGCAAATGCTTTTGAAAGCTCCTGTGATCCAGTCCTTTATCCGTCATCTTATCCGTGAAAGGGATACTTTCTTTATTGGAAGGGGGCTGGACTATGCCTTTTCCCTGGAGGGAGCGTTAAAGCTCAAGGAAATTTCCTATATCCATGCGGAAGCATACGCAGCAGGGGAATTAAAACACGGAACAATCGCGTTGATCTACGACAATGTGCCGGTAATCGCCATTGCCACTCAGGATCACGTTTTTTCAAAAATGATTTCCAATATAAGAGAAGTAAAGGCCAGAGGTGCTTATGTGATCCTTTTGGCAAAAGAAAATGCTGAAGTGGAGGAAGGGCTGGCAGATGCTGAGGTTCGGATTCCGGATGTCAAAGATCTATTTACCGTATTCCCTATTGCTGTGGCTCTGCAGCTCATCGCTTATTACGCCTCGGTAGGAAAACAGCTTGATGTGGATCAGCCCAGGAATCTGGCGAAATCTGTGACAGTAGAATAATAGTATCATTCAGCTATGGGAATCTTTGGACAGACAAGAAGATGTATGGATGAACTGTTACGAATCATACTCAAGAAATAATAGAAACAAAAAGAAAAAGGCAGAAAAAGGCGCATCCGCCAGCTAAAACAAAATAGCTGGCGGATGCGCCTTGTAAGTATCAAACTAAGTATCAAACACTATTTCTGTTCTTTTTTCCACTGCTGTTTGACCTTAGCGAAATTTAAGATCACATCAACCGCTCCGTCGGCTCCGGTAACGCTGCTGTTTAAGCACAGGTCATAACTTCTCGGGTCACTCCATCTCTTATTGGAATAGTAATTATAATAACTGGCCCTCTGTTTATCAGTCCGGATCATAATATCCTTCGCCTTGGAAGCATCTACCTGATAGAGCTCCTGAAGGCGTTTGATCTTATCATCATCATTGCCTGTAATAAAGACGCTGACTACATTAGGATAGTCCTCCAGGGCATAATCCGCGCATCGGCCCACCATGACACAGGAGGATTCGTCTGCCAGCTTCTTGATGGTCTCAAACTGGGCTAAAAAGATCTTATGGTTGATCGGCATATCGGAGTATCCAGAAGTAGTATAACCCATAGAATAAGAATCCATAACAAGTGAATAAAGGAAACTGCTGGTAGGACGCTCATCGTGTTTTTCAAAGAGCTCCTGACACAATCCGCTGTGTTTGGCTGCCATGGAAAGCAATTCCTTGTCATAACAGGGCACGCCCAGCTTTTCAGCTAATTTCTCACCAATTAATTTTCCACCGCTCCCGCACTGTCTTCCTATGGTAATAATAAGATTGTTCGTCATTCTACATTCCCCTTTCTGCACAGTCTTCCTGATAAGTCATGTATGATGAAATATTATGGCAAATGGATACGAAATTCCAATACCATATAATTTATCTATTACATATTATAACTCAAACATTCAGAAAAGTATATAGAAATCTGACATTTTTCCGATAGCTTGTAACAGACAATATGTAATGACCTCCGATTTGTAGAAACGTGGATTTATCTGTAT
>CABQJX010000187.1 GCA_902464595.1 uncultured Lachnoclostridium sp.
CCCACGGCATACGCGGGGAGGTCAAGGTATTTCCCACCACAGACGACGCCAAACGCTTTACCTCCCTTAAGGAGGTTATTCTTGACACAGGAAGAGAAACCATTCCCCTGGAGATTGAACATGTGAAATTTTTCAAGAACATGGTCATTTTAAAATTTAAGGGTTACGACAATATTAATGATATTGAAAAATATAAATCTAAAGATCTGTATGTGTCCAGAGATCAGGCAGTAGAATTGGACGAAGATGAATATTTTATCGGTGATCTGATCGGGCTTTCTGTTGTCACTGATACAGGCGAGGAGCTTGGAACCTTAAAGGATGTACTGGAAACCGGAGCCAATGATGTGTACCTGGTATCCATGAAAAGCGGAAAAGAGTTAATGCTCCCTGCCATCGGCGACTGCATCCTGGATGTGGATCTGGAGCAGGGCGTTATGAAGGTTCATGTTATGGATGGGCTGATGGATCTTTAAATCAAGGGTGAGATCTGCCCGGAGAATCAAGATCAGGGATAACGGTTGGAAATAGGTCAGGAGGAGGGCGGCTGCATACTGCAGCGGCCCTTTTAGCCCGAAAGATATTGGAAAAAGAAGGAAAAGGAGCGAATATGGCTAATATAACAGTCTTAGACCAAAGCACCATCAATAAGATTGCTGCGGGAGAAGTGATCGAGCGTCCCGCTTCTGTGGTAAAAGAGCTTCTGGAAAATGCCATTGATGCCAACGCCACGGCGGTGACGGTGGAGATCCGGGATGGAGGATGCTCTATGATCCGGGTCACAGACAATGGATGGGGAATCCCTAAATCCGATATTCCCCTGGCCTTTCTCCGTCATGCAACCAGTAAGATCAAGGCAGTGGAGGATTTGTTTACCATTTCTTCCCTGGGCTTTCGCGGCGAGGCTCTGGCCAGCATTGCCGCTGTATCCCAGGTGGAGCTGATCACAAAAACAATGGATTGCCTGACTGGATGCCGCTACCAGATCGAGGGAGGACAGGAAAAGGGGATGGAGGAGATCGGGGCTCCCGATGGCACTACCATCATTGCCCGGAATCTCTTTTACAACACACCAGCCAGGCAGAAATTCTTAAAAACGCCGACTACAGAGGGGGCTCATGTAGCTTCTCTGGTTGAGAAGATTGCTCTTTCCCATCCGGACATTTCCATCCGCTTCATACAGAACAATCAGAATAAGCTTTACACCTCCGGAAATCACAATCTAAAGGATCTGATCTATACGGTATTTGGCAGAGAGATCGCAGCCAATCTGCTCCCGGTAGAAGAAAGGGGAGAATGGCTGTCCGTCACTGGCTTTACAGGAAAGCCGGTCATTGCCCGCTCCAACCGGAATTATGAAAATTATTTTATCAATGGACGCTACATCAAAAGCAGCATCATTTCAAAGGCCATTGAGGAAGCCTACAAGCCATATATGATGCAGCATAAATATCCTTTTACCATGCTCCATTTTACCATTGATCCGGGAGCTTTGGATGTGAATGTCCATCCCACGAAGATGGAGCTGCGGTTTTCTAATGGAGAGACGGTTTATCAGGCGGTTCTTCGGGCATTGGGAAATGCCCTGTCACATAAGGAACTGATCCCGGGAGTACAGTTTGAATCCTCTAAGGCAGAGAAGGCCCACAGAGAAGATGATTCACCACGGGCCTTTCGCCGCCAGGAGGCTTATCCGGAGCCTTTTGAGGTGACACGGAGAAGGAAGCTTGAAAACCTTGAGTCTGGAAACCTTGAACTTCATGGGAAGGCGGACATGGAGCCTTTAGAAAAGAGGGAAGAACACAGGCAGAATGTCCCGTCCTCTGTCTTTGTGAGAGAGGAGCCAGCCGGATGGGTGAAGCCTCCCGTTTCGCCCCGTCAGCTGGATCTCTTTGAAGAAAAGCTGCTGGATCCAAAATCCCGTCTGCGCCATCGGCTGATCGGACAGCTTTTTGATACTTACTGGCTGATCGAATACAATGACAAGTTATTTATCATTGACCAGCACGCGGCCCACGAAAAAGTTCTTTACGAGAAAACCTTAAAGACCTTAAAGGATCGAAAGCAGGAAATTCAGATGGTAAATCCTCCTATCATCCTTACATTAAATGGAAATGAAGAAGTTCTGTTGAAAAAATATCTGGCTTATTTTCAGAAATTTGGCTTTGAGATCGAGCCTTTTGGTGGAAAAGAATATGCGGTGCGGGGCGTTCCGGCCAATCTGCTGTCCGTAGCAAAAAAGGAGCTTTTAATGGAAATGATTGATGGGCTGTCAGAGGATGCCTCTCTTCATGACCCTGACGCCATCTACGAAAAAGTGGCTTCCATGTCCTGCAAGGCTGCGGTAAAGGGGGGCCACGCCATGTCTGCCACAGAGGCAGATCAGCTGATCGATCAGCTTTTAGAGCTGGATAACCCTTATGCCTGCCCTCACGGAAGGCCTACGATCATCTCCATGACCCGCTATGAGCTGGAAAAAAAGTTCAAGCGGATCGTATAACCATAAGATGGAAAGGAGTCTTTTCATGAAACAGCCTTTGATCATCCTTACAGGCCCCACTGCCGTGGGGAAAACCGCACTGTCGATCCGCCTTGCCAAAGCTCTGGGCGGTGAGATCGTCAGTGCTGATTCCATGCAGGTATACCGCCATATGGATATTGGGTCAGCCAAGATCACACAGCAGGAGATGGAGGGGGTTCCTCATTACCTGATCGATGTTTTGGAGCCCTGGGAATCCTTCCATGTGGCCTCCTTTCAGACTATGGCAAAAGAGGCTTTAAAGGAGATCTACAGCCATGGCCATATCCCTATTATCACAGGGGGAACAGGATTTTATATCCAGGCCCTTCTGTATGATATTGATTTTAAAGAAAACGAGGAGGAAAGCCCCATCCGAAAGGAGCTGGAGGAATTGGCCAAGGCCATGGGAGATCAGGCTCCCCAGATTCTTCACGGGCTTTTGCAGCAGGTAGATCCAGAGGCAGCAGCGCAGATCCATCCCAACAATATGAAACGTGTGATCCGCGCCATTGAGTATTTCCGCCAGACAGGTGAAAAAATCTCACAGCATAATGAAACAGAGCGGAAAAAGGAATCCCCCTATCAATTTTTGTACTATGTCCTGACCACCGATCGGAATCTTCTTTACCAGCGCATTGACCAGCGGGTGGATCAGATGATGGAAGACGGACTGGTGGACGAGGTGAGACGTTTAAAAGAAATGGGATGCCGGCGGGGACAGACGGCTATGCAGGGTCTTGGATATAAAGAGATCCTGGATTAT
>CABQJX010000188.1 GCA_902464595.1 uncultured Lachnoclostridium sp.
GTTTTGTTAGGGACAATATCAAACTTGTTTGAGCGAAGCGAGTTTTTGATATTGTCCCTGTTTTTAGAAACATTTCAGGTTCTTAGTGCGCTCTTATAGCTGGAAACTGGAGCCTGGATGCCGGAATCGGAAGGAGAACTGTAAAAGACGGAAACTCAAGTTTACCCTCCAAAGTAAGCATTCACCCCTGCCACCAGGCCCCTTGCCAGGGTGTCAAGGGTTCCTGCAGAATGATCGGAAGCCTTATCCCCCAACTCAATATCCATAGATGGGACAGTAGAAAAAGAGGTTTGGGTCAGATCCATTTCCATAGAACCGCCGGAAAAGATTTTAACGCCTGCCCCCTTTAACCCGGAGATCAGGCTGTCTCCCAGCCCATTGTGCTGCTGCCAGTGGGATTTTACCGGCTCCATAGCCCGGTAAGAGGCGTTGCTGGGAACAGCCATGTAGAAAGCCCCTTTGTTGCTGGTTGTGGAATCCCAGTGGAGGGAAATATGACAGTCACTGGCATTATTGGCAATAACAGTCCTTGCCACGTTGTCTAACTGCACATCGTCGCTCTCCCGGATCATCAGGACATCATATCCTTCTGCCAGAAGCTTTTCTTTAAAAACCTTGGCCAAAGCCAGCGTCACCTTGCTCTCCGGCGTGCCGTCCAAAAAGGTCATTCCGCCGGATACCGCCACAGCAGCCACGGCTCCCGCCCCTGTAGTTCCCCCGGTCACCTTGGGGCTTCCGTCGGGATGGCACTGGGTCTTAACGGAGGAGCCTCCCTTTGTCCCATGTCCTGCGTTGACACAGACGGTGATCCCCTTGGGGGAAGCGGAGGAGGTTCGGTATAATACAGCCGCCCCAGAATTGATTTTGGAAAACTCCGCATATTTCCAGGAGGGATCTAAACCAATGCTCCCCTCTGCCAGGGCCCCTTTACCCGTCCCGCCGGAGTCTTCCTCTGTCTCTGGAAGCTTTGGCTCTGTCTCGCTGACATAATCAGCAGAAATATAACCTGACTGGCCCTTATAGTCGATCCTGATCCATTTCTCACTGATCCCCGTCCGGGTGAGGGCGGTTCCCACGCTGGCGTAGGTCAGGATATTGGAATCCTCCTGGGTATTGCAGGAGGAACGGATCCGCACACTGCCTCCGTCCTTGGAGACCACATACACCGTTCCCTCTGCCTCCTTAAATTCCGGCATGGGAGCTGATGTGCGCTCGGTCTCAAGACGGATGGTCTGAGCCTGGGGTGCGCTTCCCCCATTTTGACCCTTCTCCTGTTCTGAGAGAATCTCTCCGGAAGGTCTTCCCTCAGCGTCTCCCTCTTTCGCAGCGTCCTTCTGAGCGTCCTCCTGGGCATCCCCTTGGGCCTTTTCCCCCTCTGCTTCTTTGGCCGCGTCCTCCCGCATCTGACTGCTGGATACGTACTCGCCGCACCCGGTCAGTGCCATGGATACCGCCAAGAAGGCGGATGCCCCCAGGCCGGCCAGCCTTCCATTGAACCTTACAAGCTTTTTCATTGAATCGTACCTCCTCCTACAACATATTCGCCGTCGTAAAACACCACTGCCTGTCCAGGGGTTACAGCCCGGACTGGCTCATGAAACTCGCATTTTACCTGATCTTCCCCGATCTGGGTGATGGTACAGGGGCTTCCCTTATGGCTATAGCGGATCTTTGCCATCACTTCCATAGAATGATCTCCGATCCTGGCCACGGACTGCCAGTTTAATTTCGAGCAGGTCAAAGTGTCCGTAAACACATCCTGGCTGTCTCCGATCACCACCTCGTTGGTGTCAGGATGGATAGCAGACACAAAAACAGGACGGCCCATAGAGAGGTTTAATCCCTTCCTCTGGCCCACCGTATAGTGAGTGATGCCCCGATGCTGTCCCAGCACCTTTCCCTGCTGATCCACAAAATTGCCGGGAGGCGGGCATTTTCCCGTATATTCCTCAATAAATGCAGCGTAATCATGATCCGGTATAAAACAGATCTCCTGGCTGTCCGGTTTATCCGCCACCAAAAGTCCCAGCTTCTTTGCCATCTGCCGTATCTCGTCCTTTGGGTAATCCCCCACCGGCATTAGGGTATGAGCCAGCTGATCCTGGGTCAGGTTATAAAGGGCGTAGGTCTGATCCTTTGCCGCTGTCACAGAACGGCATATGGCATACCGCCCGGAAGGAGTACGTCCAATCCTTGCATAATGCCCTGTGGCAATGTAATCCGCCCCGATCGCCATACTGCGGTGCAGAAGGGATTCCCACTTTACATACCGGTTGCAGGCAATACATGGGTTGGGAGTGCGGCCTGCCTGATACTCCCTCACAAAATAATCCATGACATGACGGCGAAATTCGTCCTTAAAATTCATTACATAATGGGGGATCCCCAGCTCCATGGCTACCCGCCTGGCATCCTCCACGGCACTAAGGCCGCAGCATCCGCCCTGGGCTTCCTCTGCGGCCTGATCCTCATCCTGCCAGATCTGCATGGTAACGCCGATTACGTCGTATCCCTGCTCTTTTAACAGCCAGGCTGCCACGGAGGAGTCTACTCCTCCTGACATGCCTATTACTACTTTTTGTTTCAATAGTTTTCCTCTTCTTCCTCTTCTTCGATATGATCCTTAGGCTTCTTTAGCCCTTCAATGGTAATATCGTTTTTCTGTGCATAGTCCCAGAGAGCGGCGTGGATCGCCTCCTCTGCCAACAAAGAACAGTGTACCTTAACTGGCGGCAATCCGTCAAGTGCTTCCATCACAGCTTTATTCGTAACCTTCATGGCATCCTGGATGGATTTCCCTTTTACAAGCTCTGTAGCCATGCTGCTGGTAGCTACCGCGGCCCCGCATCCAAAAGTCTTAAATTTTACATCCCGTATGATCTGGTTTTCATCAATATCCAGATAAATACGCATAATATCGCCGCATTTGGGGTTTCCCACAGTTCCCATACCGCTGGGATTCTCTAACTCCCCTACATTCCTAGGATGCTCGAAATGATCCATTACTTTTTCTGTATACATAATTATATCCTCCTGACATCAGCTGTCCCGCCGTTTTATCGAAGTGTAAGCTTCATTCCTTCTCTTATCTTCTGTTCTGCCTCATATAATCCTCATAAAGGGGGGACATATCCCTCAAATATGCCACAATTTCCTTGATCTGCTCTGCCACATAATCCATTTCTTCCTTTGTATTCTCCTC
>CABQJX010000189.1 GCA_902464595.1 uncultured Lachnoclostridium sp.
TGGGATCTTTGACAACCAGAGCATTGAGAAAAGCCTTGTCAGCGAGAATCCCCTTGTCCGTATCTTTGCCCTTCTGGATCGCAGGCTTGGCAAGCGCCGCCTGTTGGCTTTGGAGGAACCCATGGAGCAGGAGCTGGACTGGGTGCAGGCCTTCTATGTGATCCGGATGCAGGCAGAAGGGCTAATGGAAAAAGAATAACATTTAGGAGGAATTGCCATGTCACAGATTGCATCCTTTTATCTGATAAAAAATAACCAGCGGCAGGAGTTGTCCGATGGCAACTGCTCTGGCGCGGTCTATATGGCTATCTGGGACTGGTGCGAGTGCGAGCTGGATCTAGATGTCCGTTTTCCTGCTCCCCAGACGGAGGATACCCTGGACTGCGCTCTGCTGGAGGGAGAACTGGCGTCTAAAGTGCTGGCAGCTCTGCGGGAACATAATCTCCCGCAACTGGCCGCCAAAATTGCCCCAGACTGGGATCTGCCCACCGAGGCGGTACAAGGCGGGCTGGAAACGCTGCGCTCCCATCTGGAACTGGTGCAGGACGAAGCTGCCCTGCTGTATGAGATGATTTGACGGGACTATGCCCATGCCAAAGATGAAGGTTAAGAAACGGAAGGAAATACTATGGTGAGAGATGGAATCGTGCTCAAAGAAGAGGATGATCAGGTTATATTCAATCAGTATAGCTTCTGTGAACTGGTGAAACGCCTGCTGGTGGAACTGGTGGGGATCTCTTATGAGGAAGCCTCCCAGATAGTGGAACGCTCACCGCTGGTAGAGCCAGTGACCGATACCATGGAAGTGGCGATATTCAGCCATGAGCTGCCCTATTACTGTGCCATGCTGCTCTACTATGGGAACGGTTATTGGCAAAAGGGCATCCCAGCGCAGCCAGAGGATATGGATGCCCATGAAGCTTTGGAAAAGAAAATTATGGAGAAATACGACTTAAAGGAACCGTTTATATGGACATGAGAGAGACGTTCACCATTGACGGCAGTCACTTTTCCAACATGGCCGGTTTTTATGACGAGGTGGAGCGGGTGTTTACCTTTGGTTTGGACTTGATATTTACGCAGGAACACTACTCCGGTACTATTCTCACAATTGAAAAACTATTGTTCAGCAGTGGCCGGAGGACAATGAGAAACCCTATTACACCGACAAGCCAGATTGGGATGCTTTCGGCGCTATGCTGCTGGTAACCGCCTGCTATACATACAATGAGCCGGTGACACCTACTGTGGAGAAGGACTGGAACTTAGGGGAGCATCCGAAACGAATTGATAAGAGGAAAGTAGATTAGCAAAATGGAAATAGCACTGTAAAGCTGCCACATTTTTTATTATATTGTAAGAAGAAATAAAAGTTTCAGGAAAATTCCTGTGATATAATGCTAACATATAGAAAAATACAAATTCTAGTCTTGATGTAGATAGCGGAGGTGCTGCCTATGATTAAAGCAAAAATATGGATTTTTATAGCTGTCTTTCTGATGATTTTAAGCGGCTGCGGGAAAGAGGAAGCTAAGCCGCTTAAAGTATATTCTTTCAGCGGAGAAAATGATCAGATCGCAGTATCCAACGGAGTTATTATTTTAAGCGATACAGAAGAAACCTTCAGCGGCGGTCAGTTGAAGACAACAGGTGCGGAATTCATTGACATTACGTCCTATTTTACAAAATTTTATATTATTTCAGGAACAGAAAAAGAGACTATTCTTTCTTTTGGTTTGGAAGATCAGACCGGAAATGCGGTCCAGGTTTCCGGAGAACTGGGGAAAATATCGGGAGAAAGCACGCTCAGCAGGATCAAGCTGGACGATGCAGGCAACTGGAAAAATAATCTCTATTTTGAGCTGGTCACAAGAAATAAGGAGGGAAAAGAAAGGGTGTATCAGCTGCAGATGCATGTAAGCGAAGTGACGAAGGGAGCTTCTCCGGAAAACGGTTCTATCGATTAAGCGGAAACCTTACAGTTTGCAGAAGTGGGAGCCAGACTTTAGTGGAAAACTGGTCATGAAAGAAACGACTATGACGGAACTGTTCTTATGAAAGGGCTGCAGGAATATATGGGAGGTGATGCAAGAGAAGTATACGCAAAATGAATATTCATTTTTGTGAACATGAAATAACCTAGGGTAAGAAAAAGATTCCCCAATAAAACAATATATGGTACAATAAAAAACAATGTTATGTGAATAAAAAGGGTGCTGCGATGAATCAATATATTGGACAGCAATTTGCTGTTTTACGGTACGAAAAAAATAGTTTGATTGTTGAAGAGACTGCATCTGCTGCCAGATGCGGTTCCTTCAACGCGGCTTCTTTATGCCCTGCGTCAGCCTGTCGTTATGACAGTGCGGCGTGGGGCTTTTTATATTACTAGGAAAGAGCGTCCTATGATACAAAAACGCTCCGCGAGGATGTGCACTGTGTACCAGAGAAAATAGTTGCCGACACAGCCTCGCTCTGGTGCAGAAATGTGCCAAGTCACATTCATTTTCATTGTCTGAAAGGAGTTAATACACATGAGTTTGAAATATACTTGTCCCGGATGCGGGACTCCATTGGGCTATGACGGTTTGTGCTGGAAATGCAAGTCTGAACAGGAGCGAAAGGCTGCGTTGACCTGGACGCCAGAACAAATCAAAGAAAAGCAGGCTGCTCTGATTCGAAACATTCAGCGTTTGGCTGATATGGAAGATCCAGAGTGTACTGATTTTTGGCAGCTGTTTGGCTACCGGGATGCTATCACTCCAAAGATCCAGAGAGCTGCACTGATGGAAAAAATATTTTACCCCAGCGAAATCTATTATCATGCTCCCAATGATGTTCGGGATGCCTTAATCTCTGCGCTTTTGTCAACGGAGGATTCTGGTGAGGCGTCCAATCTGATGTGCTGTCTTGCCATGCAGGGAGATGATCGGGTGCTGGAAACGATGTTGGAACTGGAGAGAAATCCACGCCCCTGGAGAAAGAACCTCTATGTAAACCCGTCCATTTACGCCCAGTGCGGCGGCTGGACCTTTGACAAAGAGGGACGTCGAATACAGCTTAACTTTGACACCTGTTATCCCATGGTCAAAGGCATGTCCGGCGAGTCCTCTCCTGTCCGTATCGGTCAGGTACGAGGGAATACCTGCCCTCACTGTGGCGGG
>CABQJX010000190.1 GCA_902464595.1 uncultured Lachnoclostridium sp.
AAGTCGGGGCTAATACTTAAAGTTTTTCGGGACATTTTCAAAAACGCTTGACAGGAATTTTGTTCCTTAGCCACCCCATTTTTACTTCCTCTCCCAGATAACCATACCCCTTCTTCCAGAAGGTTATGCCTCTGTCAGATTCCTAAGCCACTTCTTCTGCCGGTAACGGAGGTAGCCTAAAACCGCCTTGTAGATCTCCTCTGTCATAACCAGGGCATATACGATATAAATAGGAAGACGCCATACCAGGGCTCCTAAAAATGCCAGGGGAACTCCTAAAAACCATACCCCGCTGGTGTCCAAAAACAAACACATCTTTGTGTCGCCGCCGCTCCGCAGCACTCCGACCACATTTACATAGTTGAACATTTTTGCCGGCATATAGGCGGCAAAGATTAGGATACAGAGACTCACATCCCTGGCCACCTCCGGCGTTATGTTGTACAGCCCGATGATCGGCCAGCGGATCCCTATGAGCAGAAGGGCTACCCCAACGGTTGACAGGAATTGGAGGATAAAAAAATGAACGGCATATTTTTCTGCCCGCTTCAGATGGCCTGCTCCCAGCTCATTTCCCAGGATCACGGCTGTAGCCGCGCTGAGGCCCTGGAACAGCACCACCAGAATATCCTGAATGGTGGTTGCAATGGTAATGGCCGCTACCGCCTCGTCGCCCATACGCCCGTAAGCCAGGGAATACATGGTTGTTCCCAATCCCCACATGAACTCATTGGCGATCACTGGTGCAGAGGTCTTTGCAAACTGGCTGACAAAGGCCTTGTTCCATCCAAACAGCTGACGAAGCTCGCAGGCTACCGGCAGCTTCTTTCCATATACATATCCCAGGATCAAGAGGATCTCAATCGTCCTGGCAGTCAGCGTAGCGATCGCTGCACCGGACACTCCCAGAGCAGGAGCGCCGAACTTTCCAAAGATCAGCACATAGTTAAGGCAGATATTAATAAGGATCGCAATACAGCTGCTGATCACAGGGAATACCACCTTATTGACTGCCCTGAGGATCGCCACATACACGTTTGTCAAGGCCAAAAAGGGATACGTCAGGACTGCGATCTTTAAATACCGGGATCCCAGCTGGATGCTGTCCTCGCTGGTGGTAAAAATACGCATGACCGATTGGGGGGACAAAAGAGCCGGAACCAAAAAACAGAGGGAACCAGCCAAAGCCAACAGAATGGACAGCCCCAGGACCTTGCGTATCCCCTTTACATCTCCGCTTCCCCAAAACTGGGCTGCCAGGATGCCGCTTCCGCTGACGATCCCAAATACCAGCAGGGAAAATACAAAAAAGTATTTGTTGGCCAGTCCCACTGCCGCAATGGCAGTCGCTCCCATGGTCCCGATCATCAGCGTATCCACCAGGTTCACAATGGTGTTCAACATACCTTGAAGCGCCACGGGACAGGCGATCATAAGGGCTTTTTTCAGGAAAACGCTGTCACTGAGCATCTCCTTCGTATTCTCGATCACTCGCATCATAATTTTCTTTCACCGAATCCTTCTTATCTTTAGCCTCCGGGGATAAGGGGGATACCCGGACGCTCTCGATCATCTTATTTCCGGCCCGTTCCACCGCGAAGCTCCAGCCGTCGTACTCCACCTGAGGGTGCTCTCCCCCCTGGGGGATGCGGTCAAGGCGTGAGATCAGGTATCCGTTTAAGGTATCATATGTATCACGGTCTTCCTCCGGAAGCTCGATGGAAAGGAGGGCTGTCACCTCCTCCAAAGGCGTTAAGCCCTTCATGAGGTATGCGCCTCCCTCCAGAGGCTGTATGAAATGATCCTCCTCGTCATATTCATCCAAGATGTTTCCTACGATCTCCTCCAGAATATCCTCCATGGTCAAAAGGCCTGCTGTCTGTCCATATTCGTCCACCACGATCTCCATATGGATCTTTTTGGACTGCATCTCCTTAAAAAGAGTGTCAATGCTTCTGGTTTCCGGGATAAAATTAGCTTCCCTGAGAAGGCCGGGAATATCCCGGATCTTCTCTTCCTGCCTTCCCCTTCCCTCGGAGCAGACCATAGCATCCCTCAGATGGAGGATGCCGATAATATCGTCAATATCCTCCCCGTAGACCGGGTATCTGGTATTCACCCCTTCATTGAGCATGAAATCCACGGCCTGTCCCAGGGTCATATCCCCAGCCAGCACGATCATATTGGTGCGGTGGGTCATAATATCCGCAGCCTCCTTGTCTCCCAGCTCAAAAATATTGGTGATCATCTCTGTCTCATCTGCTTCCAGGACACCCTGTTCATGGCCTTCATTGACCATGGACATAATATCCTCCTCCGTCACATTTTCCCCTTCATCCGCCAGCTCCACGCCAAAGGGCTTCAGCACAAGAGCCGATACCAGGGTAATGAGACGGGTCAAAGGGTAAAAGACCCCGGCAAAAAAGGTAACTGCAGGCAGCATGAAATATCCCCACTTTTCCGGTTTTTTTGCCGCCAGGCGCTTGGGGATAATGATCCCGAAGCTGACCACCAGAACCAGAAGAAGCAGGGTCGCTAAAACCATAAGGCCAGCCCACTGCCACCAAAAAGGATTCCTGTACCAGGGAAGGACAGACAGCCCTGTCTGGGCCATTGCCTCCAGGGAAGCCTCCCGTCCCGGCAAAAACCGCCTTTCCAGCATGGCAGTCATAGCCGGAAGGATGGATGCTCCAATGACAATGCCCATCAGATGGGTCGTAATCTGGATAGTATGGACAAACCGAACCGGGTGACTCACAATTTCCAGCAGGCGGGCTGCCTTCTTATTGCCCTCAGCCGCCGCTTCCTCCAATTTTCCTTCATTCACATTCTGGATTGCAGAACCAAATCCGTAAAACACAGCCTCCAACAGAATAAATACCAACAGAACCAGTATACCGACAGGTGGATAACCATCGTCCATGATGACAAAAAGACTCCTTTCTCAGCTCGTAAGTAATAAGATAAAAATCCATATAAAAACAGAGCTATCCCCTTTTTATGGAGGATAACTCTGCTTATCATAGCATCTTTCTCTTACTACGTCAATGGGGTAACCCCTTGAGTTCACGACATACGCATGAATTGTTTTCCTTCCTCTTTTTCAAAATATCTTG
>CABQJX010000191.1 GCA_902464595.1 uncultured Lachnoclostridium sp.
TTTGACCGTTTCCTTAAAATGATGGAGGTGAATGACTGATGCCAAAGAATCCTGAGATCAAAAAAGTATTGGTACTTGGCTCCGGCCCGATCGTCATCGGCCAGGCCGCAGAATTTGACTATGCAGGAACCCAGGCGTGCCGTTCCTTAAAGGAGGAAGGCATCGAGGTTGTGCTTTTAAACTCAAATCCGGCTACGATCATGACAGACAAGGATATTGCGGACCGCGTTTATATTGAACCCCTCACGGTGGAAGTGGTGGAGCAGCTGATCTTAAAAGAAAAGCCGGACAGCATCCTGCCTACCCTGGGAGGACAGGCTGGTCTGAACCTGGCAATGGAGTTAGAGGATGCAGGCTTCTTAAAAGAACATAATGTACGCTTGATCGGAACGACAGCTCTGACCATCAAGAAGGCGGAAGACCGAGAGATGTTTAAGGAGACCATGGAAAAGATCGGCGAGCCGGTAGCTCCCTCTGACATTGTGGAGGATGTGGCCCGCGGACTGGAGATCGCTGAGAAGATCGGTTATCCGGTGGTGCTCCGTCCTGCTTATACCCTGGGTGGTTCCGGCGGCGGTATTGCACACAACAGGGAACAGTGCGCTGAGATCCTGGAAAACGGCCTGCGCCTCTCACGTGTGGGGCAGGTTCTGGTAGAGCGCTGCATTGCAGGCTGGAAGGAGATCGAGTACGAGGTTATGCGCGACGGTGCGGGAAATGTGATCACTGTCTGCAATATGGAAAACATCGATCCGGTAGGCGTCCATACAGGAGACAGTATCGTAGTAGCCCCCTCCCAGACATTGGGAGATAAGGAGTATCAGATGCTGCGTACCTCCGCTTTAAATATTATCAGCGAGTTGGGTATCACCGGTGGGTGCAATGTACAGTACGCCTTAAATCCTGACAGCTTTGAGTATTGCGTCATCGAGGTAAATCCCCGTGTAAGCCGTTCCTCCGCTTTGGCAAGTAAGGCTACCGGCTACCCCATCGCAAAGGTGGCGGCAAAGATCGCTCTGGGTTATACCTTAGATGAGATCAAGAATGCAGTCACAAAGAAAACATACGCCAGCTTTGAGCCTATGCTGGATTACTGCGTTGTGAAAATGCCCCGTTTGCCCTTTGACAAGTTCATCAGTGCCAAACGTACTCTGGGAACGCAGATGAAGGCAACCGGCGAGGTTATGAGCATCTGCACCAATTTTGAGGGAGCCCTCATGAAGGCCATCCGTTCTCTAGAACAGCATGTGGACTGCCTTTTATCCTATGATTTTTCTTCTATGTCCTATGAGGGGCTGATCGAACAGCTGTCCAAGGTAGACGATATGCGTATTTGGAGGATCGCCGAGGCGCTGCGCCGCGGGGTTTCCTATGAGACGATCCACTCCATTACAAGGATCGATCCTTGGTTTATCGATAAGTTAGCCATACTGGTCGAGATGGAGGATGCCTTAAAGGCAGTGGGAGAGAAGAAGGCAGAGCTTACCCCAGAGCTTTTATCAGAGGCAAAGCGCATCGAGTTCCCGGATACGGTGATCGCAAGGCTGACTGGAATCCCGGCGGAGGAGATCAAGAGACAGCGTTACGATCATGGGATCCGTGCTGTCTATAAGATGGTAGACACCTGCGCGGCTGAATTTGCAGCTGAAACTCCTTACTATTATTCCTGCTTTGGCGGTTACAACGAGGCGGAAAAGACGGAAGGACGAAAGAAGGTCCTGGTACTCGGCTCCGGCCCTATCCGGATCGGCCAGGGAATCGAGTTCGACTTCTGTTCCGTACACAGTACATGGGCGTTCAGCAAAGAGGGTTATGAGACCATCATTATTAACAACAATCCAGAGACTGTCAGCACGGATTTTGATATTGCAGACAAGCTGTATTTTGAGCCATTGACCCCGGAGGATGTTGAGAGCATTGTGGATATTGAGAAGCCGAATGGTGCAGTGGTACAGTTCGGAGGCCAGACAGCAATCAAACTGACGGAGGCCCTGATGAAAATGGGAGTCCCAATTTTGGGAACTGCGGCTGAGGATGTGGATGCGGCAGAGGACAGAGAGCGCTTTGATGAGATCCTGGAGCAGTGCCAGATCCCACGCCCCGCAGGACATACAGTATTCACGGCAGAGGAGGCCAAGGAAGCGGCACGCAAGCTGGGCTATCCTGTTCTGGTTCGCCCCTCCTATGTTCTGGGCGGACAGGGTATGCAGATCGCCATCAATGACCAGGATATTGACGAGTTTATCGGAATCATCAACCAGATTGCTCAGGAGCATCCTATTTTGGTGGATAAGTATATCATGGGCAAGGAGATTGAGGTGGACGCCATCTGCGACGGAACCGATATTCTGATCCCTGGTATCATGCAGCATATTGAGCGCACCGGTATCCATTCTGGCGACAGTATTTCCGTTTACCCGGCTCAGGATATTACAGAACACAATATCGAAACCATTGTGGAATACACAGAAAAGCTGGCCAGAGCCCTTCATGTAAAGGGAATGATCAACATTCAGTTTATCGTAGATGGGGATGATGTGTACATCATTGAGGTAAACCCACGTTCTTCACGTACCGTTCCCTATATCAGCAAGGTTACGGGAATCCCCATTGTGCCTCTGGCCACCCAGATCATCTGCGGACATACCATTAAGGAGCTGGGGTATCAGCCTGGACTGCAGCCTGCTGCAGACTACATTGCCATCAAGATGCCGGTATTCTCCTTTGAGAAGATCCGCGGCGCTGACATCAGCTTAGGGCCTGAGATGAAATCCACAGGAGAGTGCCTGGGAATTGCAAAGACCTTTAACGAAGCGCTGTACAAGGCCTTTGAGGGAGCGGGAATCCGTCTTCCAAAGTATAAGAAAATGATCATGAGCGTCCGCCACAGCGACCAGGATGAGGCTGTGGACATTGCGCGCAGATTTGCAGCGGTAGGCTATCAGATCTTTGCTACCAGAGGTACGGCACGCACCTTGAATGCCAACGGGGTAAAGGCATACGAGATCCGCAAGCTGGAGCAGGAGTCCCCCAATATCCTAGATCTTGTTCTGGG
>CABQJX010000192.1 GCA_902464595.1 uncultured Lachnoclostridium sp.
CCGGCCAGGCATCTGTCTGTGCTGTGCAATCAGATGGTAAATTTCCTGGGGATCATGCAGAATGAGTGGGCAGGGGCCCAGGCATTTTCTTCCTTTGATACTTACCTGGCTCCTTTTGTCAAGGCAGATCACCTGACCTACCCTGAGGTAAAGAAATGCATTGAATCCTTCATCTATGGCGTTAATACTCCCAGCCGGTGGGGAACCCAGGCTCCCTTTTCCAATATTACCCTGGATTGGACGGTTCCGGGGGATATGGCGGAGTTAAACGCCATTGTAGGCGGCCGCGAGATGGATTTCAAATATAAGGACTGCAAGGCAGAGATGGATATGATCAACCGGGCCTTTATCGAGACCATGGTTGAGGGGGATGCCAATGGCAGAGGATTCCAGTATCCCATTCCCACCTACTCTATTACAAGGGATTTTGACTGGTCGGATACGCCCAATAACCGGCTGCTGTTTGAGATGACCTCCAAATATGGAACCCCTTATTTTTCCAATTATATTAACAGCGATATGGAGCCCAGCGATGTGCGCAGTATGTGCTGCCGTCTGCGTCTGGATCTGAGGGAGCTGCGCAAAAAGACAGGCGGTTTCTTCGGTTCTGGCGAGAGCACCGGATCGGTGGGAGTAGTCACCATCAATATGCCCCGGATCGCCTATCTGGCTAAGGACGAGGCGGATTTTTACAGACGTCTGGATCATATGATGGATCTTTCCGCCCGCTCTTTAAAAACAAAACGTCAGGTGATCACCAAGCTTTTGGAGCAGGGGCTGTATCCTTATACGAAGCGGTATCTGGGAACCTTTGAGAATCATTTTTCCACCATTGGCCTGATCGGTATGAACGAGGCAGGGCTTAATGCGAAATGGATCCGCAGGGACATGACCCATCAGGAATGTCAGGAATTTACAAAAAATGTATTAAACCATATGAGAGAGCGCCTGTCAGATTATCAGGAAGAATATGGGGATCTTTACAATCTGGAAGCTACCCCGGCGGAGTCTACCACCTACCGACTGGCCAAGCATGACCGTAAGCGTTACCCGGATATTATCACGGCGGGAGGGGAGGGGGATACTCCTTATTACACCAACAGCTCCCACCTTCCGGTAGATTATACATCGGACATTTTTGACGCCCTTGACATTCAGGATGAGCTCCAGACCCTTTATACATCAGGAACGGTATTCCACGCGTTTCTGGGAGAGAAGCTTCCTGACTGGAAGGCGGCGGCCAGCCTGGTGCGCACCATTGCCGAGAATTACAAGCTTCCCTATTATACCTTGTCCCCCACCTATTCCATCTGCCGCCGTCATGGCTATCTGACGGGAGAGCATTTTACCTGTCCCATCTGCGGGGAGAAGGCGGAGGTTTACAGCCGGATCACCGGTTACTACCGTCCGGTACAGAACTGGAATGAGGGAAAAACCCAGGAGTACAAGAACCGGAAGGTTTATGATACGGCCCATTCCTCCCTCAAGAAGTGTTCTGGGATCCGGGAGATTTCCGGGAAAGAGAGCGGCGTGGAGAACAGCCCAGTCCCCGGAGGAAAGGGAGGTGTTCCCAGACTCTATCTCTTTACTACAAAGAAATGCCCCAACTGCGTGATCGCCAAGGAAGCCTTAAAGGGGCTGGATTACCAGATCGTGGATGCCCAGGAGCACAAGGATCTGGCCAGGAAGTTTGGGATCCTGCAGGCGCCTACCCTGGTGATCGTCAGGGATGGAATGGTACAGAAGCTGGCTAATGCTTCCAATATCCGTAAATTTGCGGAGGAGACCCAGAAGGAGCAGATAGGAAAATAAAATGGATCTATTGTTTATGTTTACGGGAGCCCTGTGTCTGGCTGAGTGTATTGACCTGTTTATGGGAAATGATTTCCTCATGTTTGTGGGCTCCACAAGGAAAGAAGATTTTGACCTGGAAAAGGTATTTCAGGCGGAAAAATGGCTGTTTTTCATCGACGCAGTGTGCAGCCTGGGGATTGGCTTAAATCGGCTGCCGGATATGGCGGAATATGTGATGTTAGGGCTTTTTGCAGCCACATTGATCCCCCATGTGTACGTATTTAAAAGCAAAAAATTCCGCAAAAAGAAGTAAAAACAAAAAAGCAGCATGCCGGCTGAAGGGGATGCTGCTTTTTTGGCCGTATTACTTTGTCCGTGCCTTGTCCAGCGCCGTGTTGATGGCATTTAACAGGGCGGAGGAGGTGTAATGGGAGGCGGAAGGGTATGTAAGATCTTCGGTGGACTGGCTGTTTAGGATCTGGCCGGACAGTTCGTCAAGAGCTGGTTCCATGAGGGGATACATGGTGGTCACAGCCTCGCTCAAGGGCTCCAGATCGATGGCGGCAATGCGGTTTTTGTCTACTGTTACCGTTACATTGACCTCCTCACTCCCAAGAGTTAAGGCAGCACTGTACACTCCCGGCACATAGGAGACAGGGGAGGCAGATACCGGTGTTTCCCCCTTTTTTGGCCGGAACATGATCACGCAAAGGGTCACAAGGAGCACTGCCAGCCCGGCAAATATGGCAGTGTAGATGATTTCCTTCATCCTGAGGACCACAATTTTCGTTTTAGAGCTCATATTAAGACCTCTGAGAGAGTTTGATACAGCATATGCATGGGGCTGTCTGGTTATGACAGGGATGCTAAGAAAGACGCGTCACAGAAATGCCCCCTGCACAATGGGATCCAGATCCCGGAAAGGAGCAGTAAATGTCGCTGCAATTGATCCTGGGAGGAGCCGGCTCCGGCAAGACGCGCCTCCTTTATGATACGGTTATTAAGATGTCTATGGAACAGCCGGATACCATGTATCTGGTCATCACGCCGGAGCAGTTTACCATGCAGACCCAGAAGGAGATCGTCCGTCTCCACCCCAGGAAGGGTATCATGAACATTGATGTTCTCAGCTTTAAGCGTCTGGCCTACCGCGTGTTTGAGGATCTGGGAGTACAGATCCCCTCCGTCCTGGATGATATGGGAAAATCCATGGTGCTGCGCAAGGTAGCTGCCATGAAG
>CABQJX010000193.1 GCA_902464595.1 uncultured Lachnoclostridium sp.
GTGCTTTTGATCGGTGAGACAGGAACAGAGAGCCGTCTTTTGGCGGAGAGCCTTCACAATGGAGGGCTGTGCAGTGAAGGCCCCTTTCTTGCCCTTTCCTGCAGCGGCCTTAGCTCCGAGGAACAGGAGGAAATGCTGTTTGGCTCAAAGGGGGCTTTGTTTTTAGCCCAGGGAGGAACCCTTTATTTGGAGGATATTGACGCCCTCTCTCCCAAAAACCAATATGGGATCGCTCAGCTGATCCGATACAAAACAGGCAGCAGCCGGGATTTTGCCAGAACCATGAGCTTTCATATCCGGGTGATTGGATCCACCTGTCTGTCTGAGGAGGAATTTCGCGCCATGGCACAGAAAGGGGATTTCCGCCGGGATCTGTATTATCTGTTTCTTGGCCTTACCCTTGTGATCCCTCCTCTAAGAGCGCGGAAGGAGGAGCTGGAAAACCTCATTGACAGGGAGATGCGGACAATCTGTGAACAGTATTCCCGTTATCATGTGCTGACCCAGGGCGGGAGGAAATATCTTATGGACTCGCCCTGGCATGGAAACCGGCTTCAGCTCCATGCTGTCTTAGAGCGGCTGATCCTTACGGCTCAAAAACGGACGATTGACGAAACTGTCATAAAAAAACTGATGGTATCTCTTTTCGGTCCGTCAGAGCTTCCTTCCACGGATCAGACACGGTTTGCGGAAACGGGAATGTCAGCCGTTCCAGGGGAGTGCATTTCCGGCAGCCTCTCAGAGGGGGAGGCGCTGCAGATCCGTCAGGCCCTTTCCTCTATGGGAGGAAACCGGGAGCGCACAGCCAACTACCTGGGGATCAGCAAGGCAACCCTTTGGAGAAAAATGAAGAAGTACGGAATTGAAATATAAATGAAACAAAAGATTTGAAAATGAAATTATTTTTGAAACAAAAGGCAGCTTGTATAAAAAAAGCTGCCTTTTTTATGTACAATGTCCCTTGTGGACAAAAGATAGGCCCGCTATAATGTGGACATAAGCTACAGAATGATCCAATTCAAAGAAAGGCGAGGTTAAGAGATGAAAGTAGGTTTTATCGGATTAGGCATTATGGGAAAGCCAATGAGCAAAAATTTGTTAAAGGCTGGATATGAGTTGGTTGTTTTTGATTTCAACAAGAGCGCAGTGGACGAGGTGGTAGGCTGCGGAGCTGTAGCTGCTGCAAACGGCAAAGAGGTGGCAGAACAGTGTGAGGTTGTCATCACTATGGTTCCAAACTCTCCTCATGTGCGTGTAGCTGTGCTGGGAGAAAATGGTGTGGCTGAGGGCGCAAAGCCGGGAACCGTTCTCATTGATATGAGCTCCATTGATCCAACGGAGAGCAAGGCCATCGGAGCAGAGTTGGCAAAAATGGGAATCGAGATGTTAGACGCTCCGGTATCCGGCGGAGAGCCAAAGGCTATTGACGGAACCCTGTCCGTTATGGTAGGCGGCAAGAAAGAGCTCTTTGACAAGTACTATGATCTTTTAATGGTAATGGCAGGGTCTGTGGTATACGTGGGAGCGCTGGGATCCGGAAACGTGGCAAAGCTGGCAAACCAGATCGTAGTTGCTGTAAACATTGCAGCTGTATCTGAGGCCCTTACCTTTGCGAAGAAAGCAGGAACCGATCCCGAGTTAGTATACCAGGCCATCCGCGGAGGACTGGCAGGCTCCACCGTTATGGATGCAAAAGCTCCTATGATGCTGTCCAGAAACTTTAAGCCGGGATTCCGCATTGAGCTTCACATTAAAGATTTAAACAATGCCTTGAATGCAGCCCATGCGATCAGCTCCCCAGTGCCTTTAACCGGACAGCTGATGGAGATCATGCAGGGATTAAAGGCAGATGGACTTGAGAAGGAAGATCACTCCAGTATTGTAAAATACTATGAGAAGATCGCAAATACAACCGTAGAGTCATAGAAAGAGTTATAAAATAAGAGTCATAAAATCCAAGAGGGGAAACGCTATGAACACAGAGTTTATGAAGGGAGTTGTTGTGCCCATCCTCACCCCCATTACAGAGGAGGAGCGCATCGACGAGAAAAAACTGAGAGAACAGGTGGATTACGTCATTGACGGCGGCGTATCCGGGATCCTGGCCTTTGGAAGCAACGGTGAGTTTTACGTGATCGAGGAAGATGAGATGGAGCGCGGGCTCTCCATTATGGTGGATCAGGCAGCCGGACGCGTTCCCGTGTACTTCGGCATCGGCGCGATCAGCACAAAAAAGTGCTGCCGCCTGGCAAAGATGGCTGAAAAGAAGGGAGCAGCAGGCGTATCCATCCTGCAGCCCATGTTTTTAAAGCCCACAGAGGAAGAACTGTTCCTTCACTTTCAGACAATTGCAGACAGCGTTCCCAACATCCCCGTACTTTTATACAACAATCCAGGACGTGTAGGATACACCATGTCCGGAAATCTGGTGGACCGTTTGGCCCACCAGGTAAAAAACATTGTGGGAATGAAGGACACCAGCGGCGACATTACCCAGACTGCGGAATTTATCCGCAGGACAAGGGATGTGGATTTTAAGGTGTTCGGAGGCAAGGATACGCTGTTATATGCGTCCCTGTGCCACGGAGCCGTAGGCGGTGTATGTACGGCTGCGAATTTTATGCCGGAGCTGATCGTGGACGTATATAATAAATATGTATCCGGTGACTTGAAAGGCTCTTTGGAGGCCCAGTTTAAGTTAAACCCAGTGCGCCTGTCCATGGATGGGGCCAGTTTCCCTGTTGCTGCAAAGGATATGGCCAATCTGCGCGGGCGGGAGATCGGGAAGCCTTACAAACCTAATCTGGCAACGCCAGAAGGTCCTGTGTTAGACCGAATCAAAACGGAAATGAAAAGAGCCGGCCTGATCGAATAAGCAGTTTTCTAAGGATTTCTAGGGATTTGGCGTGGAGGCCGTTTCCTCAGCCGCTGTCTCATCCCCCCACTGTTCCTTCATGAGATCTAAGAAGGAACGGGCGGGGCGGCT
>CABQJX010000194.1 GCA_902464595.1 uncultured Lachnoclostridium sp.
CCGCCAGACCCGCCGGTTCCGCCAATTCCTCCGGTTCCACCCATTCCGCCGAGGCCTCCAGCTCCGCCGGTTCCTCCAATGCCTCCGGCTCCGCCAGACCCGCCGGTTCCGCCCGTTCCTCCAAGGCCTCCGGCTCCGCCGGTTCCGCCCTGGCCGCCAGATCCGCCCCGGATCGTCAGCTCAATGGTATCCGGCTGGCTTTCCGCCTTCTCTTTGGCAATGGCCTGGCTCATGTTCCCAATCACCTTGTCAAGCTCCACCAGCCGTTCTCCGTAGGCCAGTGTCATTTCTCCCAGATCCAGCTTCATATCACCGCTGGTAATAAAGGCTGGCTCTGCTGTCTTTACGTTGACAGCAGGATTGACAAATCTTGCATTTCCATTCCGGTCTCTCAGTATGTAGAGAAAATCCTCTGTCTCCACATGGCCGGTACTGTCTATAATATGGCTTCCTGTGACCACATAGGCGCTGTCGCCCAGCTGGAAAAAACTGGGCTCGTCTGTGTCGGTCACAGCCATATAGCCGTCCATATCCGTGATCATTCCATTTCCACGGATCTGGCGTCCGTCAGCAAACAGCTTTAAAAGGCCGCTGGAGGCCTCTGTCACCACACAGTAAGACCCAAGAGGACGGCTGTCCCTCCCCTGGGTCAGCCGGTAGTTTCCGTCCCAGCCCCTGCGTATAATGGATTCCGCCCCTACCTCAATGGAGCTGCTGGAGGAGTCATAAGCCACGCTTCCTGCCGGGATGAGATAAACCTGGGTCTGACGCCCCATGACCTGGTAGATCCCCAGAGCCATGAGGCCCGATGTCCCAAGAACCAGAAGGCCAAAGAGATGGAACATCAGCTTTGCTTTTTTATTCAGTTTACGCATGACGTTCCTCCTTTCCCTTCCGTCTTCTTCCTCCCTGGTTCAAAATGCCGGGATCATAAGGCACATCTGTCTTGGAGATCCTGGTCTGGCCTTGAAGCATGGTTACATTCAAATACTTTCCTTCTGTGGATGTGATCTTCACCAGGGGTTCTGATGTAGTATCGCTGCCCCACAGGAAGCCGGTTACCGTATATTTTCCTTTTGTATGGAAAGAAACTTGGATCTTGATCCGTGTTTCCGTTCCCACATTAGGGATCACATTGGTGGTGATCATCCCGTCTGTCACAGGGATTATGTTTGTATCCACGGTATCATCCAGATTAAAGCTGTCTCTGGGCATAAAGGTAAATCTTATATTCTTCACCTGGCTCAGCCCCACGGCATTATACACAGACAATACAACGTTCTGGGCATCCGTCTGCTCAAAGTCCATCTGGGTCTTGTCCACCAGCACTCCGTTGGAACCGACGGTTCTCTGGGTATACTGGGTCAGAAGGGTGGCATTTTCCCCGTCCACATACCCATGAGGGTAAGGAACCGGTTTGATCTCTGACATTTTTTTCAGCTCCGGGTCGGTCACAGTGAATACTTCGATCCTGTACTCATGATCCGCCTCTAGATTGTGAAGAGGGATCATCAGCGTTCCATGGATCCCGTGTTCCCCTAACCGTTTCGCTGTTTCGGGATCCGAACAGTATCCATCTTCTCCACCCTCTGTTATATTGATCAATTTCCAGCTAATGGGCACAGTATGTTTATTATCAGACCCATACACGGCTTCCCATACCTGGATCACATAGCAGCCCCGGACTGCTTCCGGATCCGCCAGTTCCTTTCCATCCTCTCCCACTATGATATAGCCGCCTCCGTCTTTTTTGACTGCCGGAGTTCCGTCGCCATTTAGCTTCACATGCCCCTCGGAGGCAGAAACTCCGCTGGCATCTCCCAGCATAGCCGTTATGGTCATTCCGGGAGTTTTATTTGTCCCATCCTGAGAAACAGGAAGGGGAAGGACGGACAGCTGGCCGCTTGGAAGAACTGCAGCCGCATATTTCATGGGAGAGGACCAATCAAACCCTACACAGCTGTCTGTATAGCCTTCCCTGGTATAATCCGTCCCCTTGGGGTAAGCGGAAACACGGATCCTGTAGGTAGCGCCTGGGATAATCCCTGTCTCCCCGGCGCTTGGCCCTATATCCAGGCGCAGATAATTCTCCCTCAGCTCCACCAGATCTCTTGTATAGAACCGCTTTCGGTCTGCCCCGTACGTGGGCTCCTTCGGATCTTTCTCTGTACCTGGATCAAATTTCATCTCCTGCAGCTTTTCATGGCTGCACACCAGCTCTGCATGTTCCCCGGGCTCCAGATTTTCCTCCTCCGTCTGATCCGTTTTATAAATATCGTACCGGAACTCCACACCGTTTAAGCTGTCTACGCTGTAAAAGGCCTCCAGCATCTTATAATTGTAATACTCATTGATAATACGGTTTCCCGTTATCTCAATATGGATCTCACTAAGGGTATCAAATTCAAAGAAGGCATCCTTTCCCTGGCGGTCCTTAAATATCACCTTTGTATCATCTCCTCCTGCGAGAGGTGAGGACAGGCTGACCGTATATTTTGTTCCCTTCTTCAATCCCCCTAGAGTGACTGTATAGACCTTCTCCTTTGGATCATAATGACCATTAATCAGCTCATCTAAGGGGATCCGCTGCACCACCGTCTCTGCACCGGAACCGGGCTCCACTGGTGTTATCGTGAAGGTGACCGTCTTCTTGCCGTCTGCGCTTGGATCCTCCTTCAAAAGCTCCTCAATATTCTCTGTGAGCTGGAAGGAAAATTCTGCTTCTGTCAGGGCCGGGATAATATCCTTTCGGGTCACCACCGGGATGATGGTATCGATCTGCTGCTTATCCTTCAAAGTCTTGGGACTACCTTTCTCCAGAGGAAGGAGCAGCAAATCCGTCTTGTTTCCGTCTACGATCCCGGAAGCGCCGGAGGATCCCAGAGTCAGGGCAGGACAAACGCATGAGTAAATAAATTGTGAACAAATCCCCTTTTTCTGGTATGA
>CABQJX010000195.1 GCA_902464595.1 uncultured Lachnoclostridium sp.
TAAGAGGTTTGTTCGTCAGCTTTCAGAGGAAAAAGGCCGTATGGAGGAATTTGCCCTCTATTCTATGATCGAGGAGCTGGGGCCTGAGGTTATTGCCAGAGAACGCCGGATCTACAAGGGCGTCAGCGCTAACGTAGACTTTTACAGCGGCTTCGTGTACAGCATGTTAGATATACCGGAGGAGCTTTTTACTCCTATCTTTGCTATTGCCAGGATCGTGGGCTGGAGCGCCCACCGTATTGAGGAGCTGATTAACATGGATAAGATCATACGTCCAGGTTATACAAGTATTATGGCTGAGGAGACCTATAAGCCTATGTCTGAGCGGGTGTAAGGTGCGATAGCCGAAGCGTTCTGTGTTTTTCTTTATAAAATCTTTATGCGTCTGACCTGATTTGGAATGGCATCTTTATAGGTTAGAGGGCTATGATAAAAGAAAAACAAAAGAGAGAACTGTAACATGGGCAGATATGAATACAATTTTGTAGAGATCCCCTTTGATGGAAACCTGAAAAATGGAGGAGAAACTATCCTGGAGCAGTGCAGGCATGCCATTGAGGAGGAATCCGCCAAGGGCTGGCGTCTGGTCCAGGTTATAAGTCCGGCAGCAGAAAAACGGCTTTTAACGGGCAATACCGCATATGAGATTATATTTGAAAGGGAAAACGGATAGGTTTTCCCTTTTTTATTATTGATATAGCATATTCGGCTGTAGGATTCAAGTCTATTTCCTGCCTATTTTTCTTTATCAGGCTCCTTATCCCTGGTCATTGTTTCATCAATAGCAAGATTGACAAAGGCGTCAGTACCGAAATGGAAAGCCGATAATTGTGAAGAGAATAAACAGAGCTGCGGAAAAGAACGGCTGGTTCAGATGTAAAAATAGTCAGTCAGATATTAGGCCACGCGTCTGCATCGGTTACATTAGATACATATACACATCTTACAGAGGATAAACCAAGACGAAATTACACGAACAAAAGTTTGTAAAGTAAAAACACTTGACAAATATTCCGCCATCGTGTATGATAGCACAGGTGGTTGAAATGGAAAAGATAGTAGAGCAGGGTCTCTTATATGATTTCTATGGTGAACTGCTGACGGAGCATCAGCGCAGGGTTTATGAGGATGCGGTATTCGGTGATCTGTCCCCTTCTGAGATTGCAGGAGAACAGGGGATCAGCCGTCAGGGCGTTCACGATATGATCAAGCGGTGTGACAAAATTTTAAAGGATTATGAAGAGAAGCTCCATCTGGTGGCCAAATTCATGAAGATCAAGGATATGGCTGGTGAGGTGCATCGTCTGTCCGGTGAATGTATGCACACTATGGATCTGACAGCCATAGATGAGATCCGGCGGCTGTCCGCAGAGATCACCCGCACGCTTTAGGTGCGAGCTTCAGGAGGACATTTCATGGCATTTGAAAGCTTATCCGACAAATTGCAAAATGTATTCAAGAACCTTCGCGGCAAGGGACGCCTTACAGAGTCAGATGTGAAGGCTGCCTTAAAGGAAGTCAAGATGGCTCTTTTGGAAGCCGATGTAAGCTTTCGTGTGGTGAAGCAGTTTATCAGTTCTGTACAGGAACGGGCAGTGGGCGAGGATGTATTTGGAAGCCTGACACCCGGACAGACGGTCATCAAGATCGTTACAGAAGAGCTGGTGCGTCTCATGGGCTCTGAAACCACAGAGATAGCCTTAAAACCAGCAAGCGAGATTACCATTATCATGATGGCAGGACTCCAGGGAGCAGGAAAGACGACGACGACAGCTAAGATCGCAGCCAAGCTAAAGGCAAAAGGGAGAAGGCCTCTCCTGGCAGCCTGCGACGTATATCGGCCGGCGGCCATCGAACAGCTTCAGATCAACGGTGACCGGGTGGGGATTCCCGTTTTTTCCATGGGAACCAAGAACAAACCGGTTGATATTGCAAACGCGGCAGTGGAGCATGCCTCCAAAAACGGGCTGAACACGGTAATCCTGGATACTGCCGGCCGTCTCCATATTGATGAATCCATGATGGACGAGCTGGTGGAGATTAAGGAGCAGCTGGACGTAAGCCAGACGATCCTGGTGGTTGACGCCATGACAGGACAGGACGCAGTCAATGTGGCCGGTACGTTTAACGATAAGATCGGTATTGACGGCGTGATCCTTACGAAGTTAGATGGAGATACCCGGGGCGGTGCGGCTCTTTCTATTAAAGCAGTGACTGGAAAGCCGATCCTCTATGTGGGTATGGGAGAGAAGCTTTCCGATCTGGAACAGTTTTATCCTGACCGTATGGCTTCCCGTATTTTAGGAATGGGAGACATACAGTCCCTGATCGAAAAGGCTGCTGCTGAGGTAGATGAGGAACAGGCCAGAGAGCTGAGCCAGAAGCTGCGCAAGGCAGAGTTTGATTATAATGATTTTCTATCTCAAATGCAGCAGATCAAAAAGATGGGCGGTATGGGAAGTATCCTTTCCATGATGCCCGGAGTGGGAAGCCAGTTGTCCGGCATTGATATGGACGAAGGGGAGCGCTCCATGCGAAGAGTGGAATCCATTATCCTTTCTATGACAAAGGAAGAGCGGGCTAATCCGTCTCTTATGAACCCGTCCAGAAAGCAGCGCATTGCAAAGGGCGCAGGCGTGGAGGTCAGCGAGGTCAACCGTCTGGTGAAGCAGTTTGACCAGATGAAGAAAATGATGAAGCAGATGCCGGGCCTGATGGGCGGAGGCAAACGGAAAGGCGGTCTGAAAGGCCTGGGAGGTTTGCTGGGCGGCCGCATGAAGATGCCATTTTAAATGGGCTAGTCAGACAGGATTTTCCTGTATGTCTATATAAGAATACTACAAGGAGGTGAAATGACATGGCAGTAAAGATGAGATTAAGAAGAATGGGACAGAAGAAGGCTCCTTTCTA
>CABQJX010000196.1 GCA_902464595.1 uncultured Lachnoclostridium sp.
TAAGAAACGAAATACCTTCTCCTAAAATGACCAGCTTCCCCGGCTGGTCATTTTACTTTATAGAAATCCTGATATTTTGCTGGAGATTCCTCCTTTCTTACGGAGAAATCTGATTTTAGAGTCAGGGTCAGCAAGAAGATAAGAGATTATGGTATCCGGATGCATGGTTTGGGGTAGGAGGTGCATATACTGTTAAAAAGGGTGTAAATATGAAATGATGAAATATCAACATCTTGTTTCTGTTACTGGAACGATCACTGACATTTACGGGCAGGAGGATTCCTGCTGTCTGCAGGTGCTTGTGCTGGACTGTGAGGGACAGCCGGTTCATGCTATCCTTTCGCCGGAAACGTGGGTGGTGGATGCACTGCCTTTGAGGCCGGGGATGCGCATTGCTGTTTTTTATGATGGAGCTCAGCCAGTTCCGTTAATCTATCCTCCTCAGTATAAAGCGTTTCTGGCAGCTCCCATCCATTATTCCCAGCATATCACGTTAAAGTGGTTTGACCAGGATCTGGTGGCTTCGGATCAGTCACTAAAGCTGAACCTTTCTCCTTACA
This sequence comes from uncultured Lachnoclostridium sp., assembly GCA_902464595.1. Taxonomy (GTDB): domain Bacteria; phylum Bacillota; class Clostridia; order Lachnospirales; family Lachnospiraceae; genus Enterocloster. The sequence goes on from CABQJX010000196.1 coordinate 561, forward strand.
GTTCTATCTCTGCGCTGAACGGACAGCCTTATCTTTGTTCACCGGGCGGCCACTTTTTATTGGTGTATTATTCGTCTGAGACAAGGAGCATTCCTCCGCAAACGACGCCGGATCGTGTTATTGTTCTGTGCTCTGAGGAAATAGAACGATGATTTTATGCAATTTTATTAGGATAGTATAAAAATGCATAAAAATAAAAATTCCTCTTTTTAAAGTTTGTGCACACTTTTATGAAAGGCTATGCTATTATAATGGACGTAACCCCCCAATACATTATATAGTTTTTGTTACACCCCATAAGAAACGAAATACCTTCTCCTAAAATGACCAGCTTCCCCGGCTGGTCATTTTATTTTTATGTAATTAAGAAACGCTTCCGCAATGCCCCTGTTACATAAAAAGTGCTCCGTGCAGGATCGCACTGGCCAGGCGGCCTGTTTATAATCGTAAAAAAGTTATCCATATAATTTTAAGAGAAAAGAAATACCAGGGGTGGATTTTTTTGGTAAGATAAAATCAGAAACAGAATCAATGGATCATACCAGGATCCATATGACCAGCAGGGGCCGCACAGAAAAGGAGGAGAAGTGAATGAAGAAACATGTGACAAACAGGAAAAGGGAGGAAGAAAATTTATCTGGGGCAGCAGAAAGAAGTAGGAGAGGGCTGAGAAGGTCCGCTGTGGTTATGGCTACGGCCCTATCTGTAATCGGGCTGTCCGGGTGCGCTTCCAGTACATTCCCGGATACGGTGAAGATCCAAAATGCGGAATCAGAAGATGTGATCACAGTTACTGGACGGGAGGAAGTAAAAGTGACTCCTGATATGGCAGAGATCCGTTATTCCCTCTATTCCAGGGAGGACACAGCGGATGCGTGCCAGAAAAAGAACGGAGAGGATCTGCAGTCAGCCATTGAAACATTAAAAGGGTTAGGGGTCTCGGAGGAGTCCATTCAGACATCTTCCTACGGATTAAATCCGATCCAGAACTGGAAGTCTGATCAACAGGAAGTGGTCGGTTACGAAATGACTACAGAATTGATCGTATCCGATATTCCCATTGATGATGCAGGGCTTATCATATCCAAGACAGTAGAGGCAGGAGTGAATGGGATCGATTCGGTCAGCTATTTTTCCAGCGATTATGATGCCAGCTACCAAGAGGCCCTAAAGGGAGCGATGGAGGTGGCAAAGGCAAAAGCACAGGCGTTGGCAGAGGCTGGCGGAAGGGAACTGGCAGGGGTAGTCCGAGTGGAAGAATTTGGGTATCAGCCGGATGTGCGGTATTCTTCTTATAACAGAATGGCGTCGAAAGCAATGGCAGAGGAAACAATGGCTGCGGCTGGTGACAGCGGCATGGCGGTGATGCCGGGCCAGGTAAGCGTAGAAGCGCAGGTGATGGTGGAATATAAGGTGGCCCAGTGACAGAAAGGATCCTATTTTAAGAAAATGATCTCATGAAAAATGGAGACTGCTGTAAATATGTTTCGTTTTGCAGCAGTCTCCGTTTTGGTGAAGTGTGATGAACCAATTTTATGATCGTATTACTTTTTCTTTTCTGCCCCTTCCTTGGGAAGCGTTATGTTCAAAAGGATAGCAACCAGGGTCGCGATCACCACAGGAGATTTTCCGAAAATGGTGGTCACCCATGCCGGGAAGGCGGAAAGGGAAGCGGAGGCCTGGGATACGCCCATGCCTAATGCAGCCGCAAGGCCTACGATGGAGGTATTGCGGTAGTTCATATTTTCCGTCATAACCAGCTTCATACCCGTCATGGCGATGGAGGCGAATACAGATACGGTAGCGCCTCCTAAGACTGCATAGGGAATGGTGGTTAAAAGGGCGGAAAATTTAGGGAACAATCCTGCGGTCAGTATGATCAGGGCAGATAAGCCGAGGGTTACACGGTTTACCACTTTAGTTGTAGCCACAATACCTACGTTCTGGCTGTAGGTAGCGGTGGGGAGACAGCCTAAAAATGCTCCCAGGATATTGGTTACCCCGTACCCTAAGATGGCTCCATGAAGCTCGCTGGTGGTAGGCTCCCGATCCAATCCTCCTGCTGTGGTTGCAGAGAAATCTCCGATTGCCTGAACAGAGTTGATCACAAACAGCAGTCCCAGAGCGACACAAGCGGAAGCTTCAAAGGAAATGCCGAAGTGCATGACCTGAGGAAGCTGGAATACGCCGGACTCCGCTACATTGGTGAAGCTTACCATGCCGAAGAACATGGAGAAAATGTAACCGATGACCATGCCGATCAGGATAGAAGCCAGCTTCAAAAATCCTGTGGCAAAATGATTTAAAACAGTTA
>CABQJX010000197.1 GCA_902464595.1 uncultured Lachnoclostridium sp.
GTCGGGGCTAATACTTAAAGTTTTTCGGGACATTTTCAAAAACGCTTGACATACCTTAAAAAAATATTTGCTGGTTTTTTCCGGTTAACAAACAGCGGGATTTATGGTATGATGATAACCAATGAAAATGGAATCAGATCAGGGAGGACAGCTATGAATGGTAAGTATATGGCGTATGTAGGCTCCTATTCCTATACGGGAAAGGCCAAGGGGATTACAGTGTATGATGTAGATGTGGAGAACGGTTCCTTTAAAGAGCGATGTGAGATGGAGGTTAACAATTCTTCCTATGTGATCGCTTCCAGTGATGGAAAGACGCTCTACTCCATTGCGGACGAGGGGGTGGTATCCTTCCGCATCCTGCAGAACGGAAGCCTGGCCAGGCTCAACAGCGCTCCCATCCGAGGAATGAGAGGATGCCATCTCTGTACGGATAAAGAGGACAAGTATGTGTTTGTGTCCGGCTATCATGACGGAAAGACTACGGTGCTGAGCCTGAACCCGGACGGTTCCGTGGGACAGATCGTAGACGAGGTGTTCAATAAGGGTTACGGAAGCGTTGCAGAGCGGAATTTCCGGGCCCATGTGACCTGTACCAGGAGAATGCCGGACAATCAATATGTGCTGTCCGTGGATAACGGCACAGATAAAGTAAAGATCTACCGGTTTGGAGATAAAGACAAAAAGCTGGTTCAGGTGGATGCCATCCACTGTGATCTGGAATCAGCCCCCCGGCATTTTCGTTACAGCTCCGACGGCCGTTTTATTTACCTGATGCATGAGCTGCAGAATGTAATCAATGTATATTCCTATGAAACAGGAGACAGGGCGCCGGTGATCGAGAAGATACAGACAATTTCCACCACAGCTACGAAGAATCCTGGGAAAATGACAGCGGCCTGTGCCATGAGGCTTTCCCCCGATGAAAAGTATGTTTACTGCACCAACGCCGGTGAAAATACGGTGAGCATCTACAACAGAGATGAAAAGACAGGCCTTCTGACCATGATCTGCTGCCTGCCGATCAGCGGGGAGTACCCCAAGGACGTGGCCGTGTTCCCGGACAACCGCCATATTGCTTCTGTCAACCATGACAGCGGGACCATTACCTTTTTTGAAGTGGATTACGAAAAGGGGATCATTGTTATGTCTGGGCGGAGTGTGAATGTGACAGAGCCAAACTGCTGCGCCATTGCCCGGATTGGCAGATAAAAGGGGAGGAGAACATCATTTATGTCAGGTTCTACATTGGGAACAATATTCAAGGTTTCCTCCTGGGGGGAATCCCATGGAAAGGGGATTGGTGTGGTGGTAGACGGCTGCCCGGCTGGCCTGCCTCTCAGTGAGGAGGACATTCAGGTTTATCTGAACCGGAGAAAACCGGGGCAGAGCCGTTTTACGACAGCCAGGAATGAGGGCGATACGGTGGAAATCCTGTCAGGCGTCTTTGAAGGAAAGACAACGGGAACCCCCATCGCCATGGAGGTGCGCAACACAGACCAGCGTTCCCACGATTACAGCAATATTATGGATATTTACCGTCCGGGCCATGCAGATTATACCTTTGACCAGAAATACGGATTCCGGGATTACCGGGGGGGCGGGCGGTCATCCGGACGGGAGACCATTGCCAGGGTTGCCGCAGGAGCGGTGGCCTGCCGGCTTTTGGAGCAGCTGGGGGTGACGGTTCAGGCTTATACCTGTCAGGTCGGAGCGATCGGGATTGACAGGAAGCGGTTTGATCTGGCGGAAATGTGGAACAACCGCCTCTATATGCCGGATCCTAAGGCTGCTGCCCAGGCAGAGGCGTATTTGGATCAGCTTATGGCAGAGAAGGATTCCTGCGGCGGCGTGGTGGAGTGTGTGATCCATGGAATGCCTGTTGGCGTGGGAGAGCCGGTATTTGACAAGCTGGATGCAAATCTGGCGAAAGCAGTCCTCTCTATCGGGGCAGTCAAAGGCTTTGAGATTGGAGACGGATTCGGCGCTTCTTTGTCAAAAGGTTCTGAAAATAATGACAGTTTCTGTGCCAGCGGATCAGAGGGCATCGGCAAGAGAACCAACCATTCAGGCGGCGTTCTTGGGGGCATGAGCGATGGAAGCGATATTGTTTTCCGGGCCGCCTTTAAGCCTACTCCCTCTATTGCCAGTCCCCAGATGACTGTAGATCGTCAGGGAAAGGAACGATGCATTGAGATCAAAGGACGCCATGATCCCATTATCGTGCCGCGGGCCGTGGTGGTGGTGGAAGCCATGGCGGCACTTACAGCAGCAGACCTTCTCTTGTGTTCCATGACTGCCAGATTGGATCGGATCCGGGAATTTTTCGGGCTGGACTTTTAACACTAGTATCAAAGAAAGAATAAATGATAAAAGGAGAATGACATTATGAAGATTGCAATGGGAAACGATCATACAGCGATCGAATTAAAGAACATTATTAAGGAATTTGTGGAGGGAAAAGGATATGAGGTTATGGATCTGGGAACCAACTCCACAGAGAGCTGCGACTATCCGGTTTACGGCGAGAAGGTTGGACGGGCAGTAGCAGAGGGACAGGCCGACTTGGGAATCGTTATCTGCGGAACAGGAGTAGGGATCTCTCTGGCAGCCAACAAGGTAAAGGGGATCCGGGCCTGCGTGTGCAGTGAGCCTTACACAGCAAAGCTGTCCCGTATGCACAACAATTCCAATGTCCTGGCTTTTGGAGCAAGGGTCGTGGGAAGCGAGCTGGCAAAAATGATCACGGAAGCGTGGCTGGATGCCTCCTTTGAGGGCGGAAGACATGAGCGCCGTGTGAATATGATCATGGAGATCGAGAATAAATAATAGAAAAGCGCCGCTTTGG
>CABQJX010000198.1 GCA_902464595.1 uncultured Lachnoclostridium sp.
TCTTTGGAACGGATGCGGGCTACTGCATAAACATACTGTTTGTCTGCCATTTAATAGTTCCTCCCTACATTCATGAAAAAAGAATCTCCTGCACTTTGTCCTGTAATACTTCATGAGCTGAATCAAAGAGCGCCTCAAAAGAACAATTCTCCTCAATTCCGCCGTAAGTAAGCACAAAACCTCCGTCAATGTCCCTGGTGTCCTCAGACACTGTAAGGACTGCCCCCTTTTCTTTCAGGGCGGCGTTTAACTGATCCTCAAAGCCCTTTGGAAGACGATCCAGATCCTTTTTAGAGAACAGGATCTCTCCCTTTTCCGGCTGAGCGGATCTCACTGCCAGCTTCAGGATCGTGTCAAAATAAGCTCCCTCGTCCATAGCGCCTAACTGGGCCTTGGCCTTCTCAATGGTCTCGCCGATCAGCCTCTGCTTCTCTTCCAGCACTGCGCCGCGCTTCCTAAGCTCAGCAGCAGAACGGCCTCTCTCCAGGATATTGGCCACTGTCTGTTTGGAGCGTCTCTCGATCTCAGCGCACTCCCGCTGTGCCTCTGCCTCTGCCTGGCTGAGGATCTGATCTGCCTCTGCCTGGGCCGCTGCTTTTATGCGGGCTGCCTCTGCTTCTGACTCTGCCCTTATCTGGCTGATGATTTTATCTAATCCCGCCATGCCGCTATCTCCTTTCCTGCTGTTTGGTATGCTGTTTATACGGTCACGCCTGCAATACCAAAGATAGCAAGAATAGAGATCAGCAGAGCCAGGATGGCGTATGTCTCAACCATGGCTGGGAAGATCATTGCCTTACCGAACTGATCTGGCTTCTTTGCAACTAAACCGATACTTGCAACAGCTGCCTGTCCCTGCTTAACAGCGGACCATAAACCAACAAATGCCATTGGAAGGCATGCTGCCAGATATAAGAATCCTTTTGCTAAAGAGATGTCAGAGCTTCCGCCCATGATACCGATCTGGGTCAGGGTGATGAAACCGATCAGCAGGCCGTAGATACCCTGTGTACCAGGAAGAAGCTGAAGTACCAGAACCTTACTGAACTTGTTGGGATCCTCTGTAACAACTCCTGCTGCGGCCTGGCCTGCAATGCCAACTCCGATAGCAGATCCGATTCCTGCAAACAGCGCTGCCAGAACTGCACCTAATAATGCTAAAACGATTCCCATATTCTCCATAACTAAATGTCCTCCTTGACTTTATAATATTTGGTATGGATGGCGAAGGGTTCAAATTTCCTTCCGCCGCCTTCATAAAACTTTCCAAAGAACTCTACAAACTGCAGACGGTTGGTATGGACATATGCTCCCAGGGCATTGATAGCCAGGTTCAGGCTGTGTCCGATCAGGAATACCAGGATAAATACAATTACGCCTGGTATGGAATTTCCCAACATACTTCCCATCTTATTGAATACCGTGGAAATAACGCCGGTAGCAAGGCCAAGTGCCAGCAGACGGGAGTAGGAAAGGATGTCACTTAAATAAGAGGTGACTCCGTAAGCTCCGTAAAGCCCCTTTAAGATCCGCTTAAACCAGCTCTTAGACTCGCGGCCGCTGGTAAGGATAATCCCCACCAGACCCACCATTGCCAGAACCGCCGCTACAGTTCCCACTGCTGCGGGAAGAGTAAAGGTCAGGCCCAGCATCTCTGTAAACATAGACATGGTAAGCAGGTAAAGGATACCGCCGCCCACCAGCATGTACCAGAAAATAGCGTCATAAATTCCATCCATCAGGCTTCCGCCCTTTAAGCAGCTGTAAAATTTGATCCCCAATCCTGTAAACAGGTGGATGATACCTAACAGGAACGAGAATACCAGCATCTTCATAGGCAGGCTCACCGGCTCAAACCACAGAGGAGCCAGCCGGATGTCAGGACGGTTGAAGAAGGTAGTAGCGATGACATTCACCGCATCTCCAAAGAAGCTTCCGAACATAAATCCCCAGAAGGTAGTGGAGATGCCGCAGTACATGAACATCTTCATAAACTTCTTCATGCCTTCTTCCATGTTCTTGAATTTCTTCAGGCAGTAGGCTGTTCCTGCGATCATAATAAGGCCATAGGCTGCATCAGACAGCATAAGCCCAAACAATACATAATAGAACAGAGCCACTACCATAGACGGATCCAGTTCTCCCTTTCCGGGAAGGCTGTAGCTCTCAATAACCCCCTCTACTGGAGCAGCAAATCCGTTGTTGTGGAGAAGAACCGGTACGTCATCCTCATCCTCCGGCTCCGAAAACTCTACCACTACCTCATAGCGGTCTGAAAGAAGCTTCTCCAAACCAGAGGCCTTATCTGCGGGCACGTAACCGGTGATAAAAAATACACGCTTGGACTGCATAAGGCCGTTCAACACACCATACTTCTCTGCACGCATGGTATAGTAGTCTCCCACAAACCGGATCATTTCCCGATCCTTGGCCATGGCCTTAATCGCTTCCTCTGCCGCCTGGATATCAGACTTCGTCTTAGCGATCTCCGCCTCCAGCTGTTTCTGGCGTTCAGCGGGAACCTGGCTGCTTAACGGAGGCTTTGCAAAGTTAAGCTTCTTTAATGCCTCATCTACTTCCTCTGCATCTTCCTTCTTGCAGACGATAAAGAAACAGGTCTGCTCCTTGGAAGCGCTGACAATGGACACATCTGCTGTCTCTGCATTGGGAGCCAGTTCTCCCAGCTTTCTTGTCATATCCTCCAGGGAGATTTCCTCCTGAATGGAGCCAATAAATGCAGAGGATTTTTTTGTTCCCTTAAAATCAAGGGGAAGATCGAAGGATTTCCACGGAACC
>CABQJX010000199.1 GCA_902464595.1 uncultured Lachnoclostridium sp.
AAAAGCCCCCCGGGAGACTCTTCCGCCGCCATCCACGGAAGCTCCCACTACCCAGGCTCCTGAGGAGACAAAGGAAAACGCCTCCAGCGTTTCCGTTTCCTTAGACACCTATACCTCTGGTAAAATTTCCATCCAGTATCCGGTCGTCAGCCAAATGGAAGATGCCTCTAAGGAAACCAAGATAAATGAACTTTTAAAATCCAATGCCCTTTCTGTGATCAAAGCCCATGATCTGGACGAAGAAAAGGACAGCTTAGAGATCAAGTGCAAGGTCATTTCCGCAGACCGGAAGCGCATAACCGTAACCTACTCCGGTATCCTCACAGCAGAAAACGCCGCTCATCCGCTCAACCTGTTTTTCTCCAATACTCTGGATCTTTTGCAGGTACAGAATATGGGACTGTCAGACTTTACCGATGCCTATACCATGGCGGGATACGTGCTCAGCGAGGATGTAACCTTTTACAATACCACAGCGGAATCAGAAATTGCTGCCAGGGAATACTTCCAAAAAGATCTCTCCATGGATGAACTTACCCTTATTTTTGACGGAGCTGATTTTCCATTAGACAAGGAAGGCTCATGGCCCTCCTCCTTCAGCTATGAAAAGCAGGGAACCATCTATTTTTCCGTACCAGTTCCCCACGCTTTAGGCGATTATGTGATCGTTTCCTTCGATCCCTCCACAAAATAAGCAGTTATAAGAACAATTATAACCTATAAATCATTTGACAGGAAAAGGAGCAGCATACTTATGGATAATGTAATGGTTTTTGATCACCCTCTGATCCAGCACAAAATTTCTATCCTCCGCAACAAGAAAACAGGAACCAACGAATTTCGTTCTCTGATCGAAGAAATTTCCATGCTCATGGGCTACGAAGCTTTGCGGGATCTTCCACTGGAAGATGTGGAGGTCGAAACGCCTCTGGAGACCTGTATGACGCCCATGATCGCTGGAAGGAAACTGGCTGTTGTCCCAATCCTCAGAGCCGGACTTGGAATGGTAAACGGTATCCTTGCCCTGGTTCCCAGCGCCAAGATAGGCCATATAGGCTTATACCGGGACGAAGTAACCCATGAGCCCCACGAATACTACTGCAAGCTGCCGGATCCCATTGAGGAGCGCACCATCATCGTCACAGATCCCATGCTTGCTACCGGCGGTTCCGGAGCCGCCGCAGTAGACTTTATCAAAGCCCATGGCGGTAAAAAGATTAAATTTATGGCCATTATCGCTGCTCCGGAAGGATTGAAACGCCTTCAAGAGGCTCACCCGGATATTCAGATCTACGTAGGGCATCTGGATCGCTGTCTCAACGAAGATGCATATATATGCCCTGGCCTGGGTGATGCAGGAGACCGCATTTTCGGAACAAAATAAGAACCCTTTCTTTCATTATAAAAGATTTCGTTTAAAAAATTCCAAACAGGGCGCTGCCAGAACTTATTTCCGGCAGCGCCCTATTTTTAATATCTCTGCAATACCATTTTTATACGATTGTTACAGAGCCTTCTTTTTCAAGAAACAGTCTGAATCCTTGTCTTCAGCAGCTATTTTACAACCTTCAAGCCGCCTTTTCCCTTTTCATGAGCTTCTGAAGATGCCTCCATCTCCACCTCTCTGTCATCCTTCTCTACGATCACGCCCTGAGCCTTGTAGATAGAGCCAGCCGGCACACAGCCCCGCACGTTGGATAAGGGGTATACATTGGAATTACGTCCAACGACTGTCCCTGGATTTAACACGCTGTTGCAGCCGATCTCAGCGCCGTCACCCAGCATAGCGCCTACCTTCTTGCGGCCTGTTTTCACATCTCCATCCTCGCTGTGAATGGATACAATTCCCTTATCTGCCTTTACATTGGAAGTTACTGCACCAGCACCCATATGGGCCTTGTATCCTAAAACAGAATCCCCTACATAGTTAAAATGAGGAACCTGCACTTCGTCGAAAAGGATTGAATTTTTGATTTCACAGGAATTTCCTACCACTGCGTGCTCACCGATAATAACACTTCCCCGCAGGAATGCTCCCTGACGCACCTGAGCCTTAGGTCCAATGATCATCGGGCCAGCCATAGCGATGGTAGGAGCCATCTGAGCAGTCCTGTGGATCCAGATATTAGGCCCGATTTTCTTGTATTCATTCTGCGGAAGGCCGGCTCCTGCCTCCTCGATGAACTCCTTCAGATCTCCCAGCACTTCCCAGGGATATTCATGCTTTTCAAAAAGCTCTCCTGCAATGGTATGTGTCATATCAAACATTTCTTTGTTTTTCATCAATTCCAGTTTCATAGACTAACTCTCCTTTTTTGTTTTATAAAATGCGGCGGCAGCATCAAAATAACCTCTCATCTGGTATTGGTTATTCATGCGGATCACATTGGCTGTCCTGCCTGCAACAAAACGATTTAACTTTTCCATATATTCCTCTGAAGTAATGGTTCCCTCAGCCACATAGGTCAAGCCCTTCTCCCAGCTGGCCGTCAATTCCGGATTGAGCAGCTGCCTTATGGACTGATCCACCACATCGTAAACCATCTCCCCCAAAAGAGCAGGCGTGATCACCTGGGTTTTCTGGTTTAGCTTCAGATACTTGATATGAAACAGCTTTTTTAAAATCTCAGCCCTGGTTGCGCTGGTTCCTATCCCGCTTCCTTTGATCTGGGCTCTCAGCTCCTCATCTTCGATCAGCTGTCCTGCATTTTCCATAGCCAGGATCATGGAACCAGAGGTATAACGTTTTGGAGGAGACGTCTCCCCCTC
>CABQJX010000200.1 GCA_902464595.1 uncultured Lachnoclostridium sp.
AAGGTGGGAGAGCGCCATTACCGCCTGGTGGAGACCGTCCTTCAATATCTGGCCCGCTATGAGGAGCTGGAGGAGATCATCGCCGTTTTAGGCATCGAGGAGCTGTCCAATGAGGATAAGCAGATCTTTTACCGCTCCAGAAAGCTGAGAAATTATTTTACCCAGCCCATGTCCGTGGCAGAAAACTTCACCGGAATACCTGGCGTTTATGTAACGATCGGGGACATCCTGGACGATGTGGAAGGGATCCTGTCAGGAGAATGGGATGATGTGGACGAGGCGGAATTTTTCATGATAGGGACGTACAGATAATGGAAGGTAAAATAAAGGCGCGGATCATCAGTATGGAGGAGGGGCTCCGGGAGATGGAAGGAGTCCGCTTGATCCGCATAAAGAGTAAGGAATACAACCTTCTCATTATGGAGGATTACATGCCTGTGATCGGGGAGATTCACGGGGATGTGACCATCCTGTCAGAGGGGGAGGAATACAAGGTTTCAGGGATCACTGGTTTTTTCAGTCACAGAAAGAATCTGTTTTCCCTGATGATCAGTGAGGATTTTCAATGTTTGAACGAGTAGTGGGGCAGATCCTTCTGCTCAAAGGATATATGGTATGGGCGGCAGCCGGAGCCCTTCTTTTTGGGCTCCTTTACCGGATCAGCCTGGTTGGTTTCGGGTGGGATAAGAGAATTATGAGGATCCACGGATATTTTATCGGTCTTTCCGGTATGGATCAGCTTCGGACTTCTCTCTTTTATCTGCGCCTGGCCCTTCTGGTGTGGTGTCTGGTCTCCATGGATGTGGCAAGGCCAGTTTACGTGGCAATGCTTTTGTGCTTTGGAGGTCTCCTTGGGGCTCTGAGCCGGAAGCTGCGAAAAATTTTGGAAGAAATAGGAAATACAGCAATGCTTTTGGGAGGCATGTACGCAGCAGGGCTTCTCTTAGCTTATATGAGGGAAATCCAATTTGAATGGAATATTTTTCTTGTGTATGTGCTTCTAGGGGTGTTTATGGTACTTTACAGCCTGTATTTCTTTTTACGTGATATAAAGGAAGTCTCGGCAGGGAAAAAATGGAACGAGCCGGTCAAAAAGAATCAGAACCGAAGCAAGGAACAAAACGAAAGCAAGGAACAAAACGAAAGCAAGGATCAAAACAAAAGCAAGGATCAAAACAAAAACAAGAGTCAAAACGAAAAGGAAGATGGGTATGGTCAGAGATAAAATAAAGGTGTGGCATCCTAAAACAGTGAAGCAGAGGATCGCCACAGCCTCTGTGGTGGCAGCTCTGGCGGCTGCAGCGGCCGTTTCTTTTATCTTTATCCAAAAAAAGGATACGCTGGTTCTTCGCGGGAATTATCAGGTCAGCCTCATGGGAGAGAGGAAAGACTACAGCGGAAAGATACGACTGGTCTATGACAAGAAGACAGGAAATGTGACTCTGCAAAACGAGGAGCGCTCTCTTTTCCTGGGAGGCGTGCCGGTGTACAGCGCAGGAGATAGGGAGGCTGTATTAAGCAGCTCCATGATCTATACAAACTACGATACAGAAATGATTGGCCGGGTCAACCATTTCGCCAGGGTATCCTGGGCGGATTCCATCAGCCGGATTTATATCGGAGGAAAAAAGAGCAGAGAGTATAACGGAGGCTATCTCTACGATGGAGGGGATATTTACCTGTTTTTGGAACCGATGACGCTGAGGTGGGGAGAAGAAACCTTGTCTCTTTCCCCTCTGTCTTACGCATCGGTGGTGAATAAACAGGGATTTTACTATTATGATCCTGCCTCCGGCCAGTCGGGATATATCTCCAGTGGGGAACAAGGGGTTCGGGCCACAGATGAGAAGGGAATATATGATCTGAACCTGAGCCAGGATATGGCAGACTTAAAGGACGGGAAATCCCTGCTCCTTCCGCCGGAGCCGGAAGCCTTTGGTCTGTTAGAGTAATAAAAAAGGTAACAAAAGAGGAGTCTGTTCTATGAAAAAAGCCGGAATATTCGCGGCAGTGATCGCGCTGGTTCTGCTGTTTATGCAGTTTTACAATTATAAGCTCTGGGGTTACACCGATGATGTGATGTATGTCATTGATGGAGAGCAGGCGGCCCGCTGTCTGAAAGAGGGGCCAAAGGAGGGGGAGAACAGGCGTCTCCCCTTAAAGCGTTACAATGCTCTTACCCCGCTGTACACGAGAGGGGACCGCTATTTTGCCGGGGAAGAATACGATCCTTTGGATCTGTCCTACCCGGTCTATATGAATGAGGGAAGCTTTCTCTACAGCTTTTCCGACTCCATGAACCTGATCAGCACGGAGTTTGAGGTACTCAATGCATATGACGGCCTCTATATGGCAGGGGGACACAGCTATAACCGGGACCGTGAGATGGCAGACCCGGAGGAATTTGTCCTTTTATCCACCTCTGCAGGGCTCTATATGAATCTCCAGGATATGGTGATCCATTCCGGGGCGAGGGATAAAAAGATCCCTGCCAACAGCCTTTTATCCCTGGAGGAGGGAAAAACTGCTTTTTTCCGGTTTTCAGAGGGATCCTATCTATATGAGGATTACAGCGACCTGATCGACGCCCAGGTGACCATCGGCTCTCTCCACATATCCTATGAGGAGCTGTTAAAGGCATTGGGAAAGCTTAGCTTGGGGGATAAGGAAGATACCGAAAGCGGAGAAGAGGAGAGAAAAGAGGAGGAAACAAAAGAGCCGGACACGGAAAAGCAA
>CABQJX010000201.1 GCA_902464595.1 uncultured Lachnoclostridium sp.
GTGATCAATGCAGATGATTACTATGGCCGGGAAGGATTTCGCCGGATCCATGACTATATGGTCAACCGGATGGATCCTCAGTCGGAAGTGTATGACATCTGCATGGGCGGTTTCATTCTGTCCAATACCCTCAGCGATAATGGAACCGTTACCAGGGGGGTATGTCAGGTAGATGAAAATGGCTTCCTTTCCAATGTGCGGGAAACTTATAATATCCAAATGAGGGAGGATGGCCTTCATGGGGAGGACGAGGAGGGAAATCCAGTGCAGGTAGAGCCGTCCCAGCCGGTTTCCATGAACATGTGGGGACTTCCGTCTTCCTTTATCGGAGAGCTGGAAGCAAGATTTCCGGAATTTCTTCGTCAGCTGAAGGAAGGAGATGTGAAATCGGAGTATCTCCTTCCAAAGATCATTGATGATCTGGTTCAGGAAGGGAAAGCCAGGGTGACAGTTCTTGACACGCCGGATAAATGGTTTGGCGTGACCTATAAGGAAGATAAAAAAGCGGTAACAGAGGCGATCCAGGGATTGATCCGGTCAGGAATTTATAAGGAAAAGCTCTTTGGATAGGAAAAATAGAAAAAGATAACCGTGGCTTGCCAAACAGATCCACGGGGCTTTGTTCAAGAGATGAGGCTGCTGTAAAATGAGTGTCGTATTCATTTACAGCAGCCTTTTTGGATGGCAGAGGGCATAGTATGCATAATTTCAAAATCTCTGTCCTATACTATAGAAAACAGCTTGTTTAACAGGCGATCATCTTAGTTTGGGTGGACAGCACAGTTATGAAATTATGGAAGACATTGAATATTCAAAAGCGGGAGGACATCTCGTATTATAATACAGCGGAGGATTTCCAGGCAGAGCGTTTTGCCAGGCATTTAGCCAAGCTGATCCGGGAAGAGCTGGAGGCTAAGGGAAAGACAGGGATCATGTTTTTGTGTATTGGCACAGACCGGTCTACAGGCGACAGCCTGGGGCCTTTGGTGGGACATATGCTGAGAAACCGCAGGCTTCGGGGAGCGGCAGTCATTGGTACCTTGGATAAGCCGGTCCATGCTATGAATCTGGATACTTATCTGAACCATATCAGAATCCATTATCCTGATTATCTGGTAGTGGCCATCGATGCATCTGTGGGAAAGCTGGAGCATGTGGGGTATGCCACATTAGGCCGGGGAGCCCTTCAGCCTGGGTTGGGGGTGTCCAAGGAGCTGGAGGCAGTAGGGGATATTGCCATAACAGGTATTGTAGGAGGCGTGGGAAACCGGGATCCCATTATGCTTCAAAGCGTCCGCTTGTCTATGGTAATGAAGATGGCGGACTGTATCTGTGAAAGCATATTTCTTGTCGAACAATTTTGGGAAAACGCTGCCATAATATGACAAACTTTGCACCTGGAATCTGGTATGCTTGCTGTGATCAAGGTGTCGGGCCGTGAGGCGTGACCGTATAAAAAACAGCGGGGTGATTCTATGGGAGAATTATATGAACCATTCCCGAAGCTGCCGAAGAATATCCGGCAGATCGGGGAACGGGACAAGGTGTTAAAATTATATTTGGAAGATTATGTAAATACTTATCTGAAACGCCTCCAACCGGTCAAGGGGGCTGATCTGCGTGTAGGGCTTCTGCTTGGAAGCAGGGAGACACATGAGGATACTCCTTACGTATTTGTAGACGGAGCCCTGGAAATGGACTCAGTGACTAAAGAAGGAGAGCGGGTAGCGTTTACAGAAGAAGCCTGGAAGAAAGCGTATCAGGATGTGGAGCAGATGTTTCCTCAGAAAACCGTGCAGGGATGGTTTCTGTGCGCTGGACCTGGCTGTACGCTCAGCCCTCTGGCTTATTGGAAGCAGCATAGCCAGTATTTTGCAGGAAAAAATCAGCTGATGTACCTGAACTGTGGACTGGAAGGGGATGATGCAGTGTATCTGGCTTCTTCCGACGGATTCTATAAGCTGAGAGGATACAGTATTTATTATGAACGGAACCAGATGATGCAGGACTATATGATCTCGAGGAGAGATATGCAGCGTTCAGAGAACGGTGCAGACGATAAGGTGATCCGCGACTTCCGGCAGAAGATGGAAGAACGGAGGGAGGAAAACGGTCATAGGAGAAATACGGTGGGGATCCTGACCGGGCTGTGCGGGATTCTGACCGTCACAGTATTAGCAGGCGGCGTGACTATGTTTAACAGCTATAAAAAAATGAGGCACATGGAGAGCGTCATCGCTTCTGTGGATCCGAAAGACGCCATCAGGGGAGGGCTTCTTGCGTTTGCCGGGGACAGGCAGGTGGAGGATTCTTCCGGAAAGGGATGGGTTTGGGATGATGAACCAGACTATATCATTGAGGAGGTTTCCGGAAAGGTGACTCCCACAAAGGAGAATGGAGGCCAGCCAGCGAGGGAACAGCCTCAGGAGATAAACAGAGAGACTCTTTCTGAATCCCTGGGAGGTGTGTTTTCCAGGGAGGAAGAAAAGGGACGCTTACCTGCCACTGGGGCTAGAAGAGATGAAATGAGAGAGACGGATAAATCGGAGGCAGAGACAAAATGGGAGTCTAAACTGGAAGGGCCGCCTAAGGCAGAGACAGGCGAAAAACTGGAAGGGTCATCAAAGGCAGAGACAGGCGAAAAACTGGAAGGGTCATCAAAGGCAGAGACAGGCGAAA
>CABQJX010000202.1 GCA_902464595.1 uncultured Lachnoclostridium sp.
GAGGTGGTGCGTTTGGTGGAGAACCTTAAAAATACAGCACCAGAACTAGTGGATGAAGCATTTCCTCAGATTATTAGCTACAGCTTTTTTCAGAGAGTCCTTATTGGGCTTTTGAAGGAAAATGTGCCTATCCGTGATCTAGAGACCATTGTAGAGACGTTGCTGTCCGCTATCTCTGAGACAGGGCTTATGCCCAGGGAGACAGACAGCGTGATCGAGCGGGTACGAACAGCTTTAAAGCGTACGATCACCCGTATGTACTGCGAAGATGGAACGATGAAGGTACTGACCCTAGATGCAGAGTTGGAGCGGGATATGGTGTCTGCCCTCACAAAGGGAGAAAATGGACTTTATTTGGCTCTAGATCCTGAGACTCTCCAGAATATTATCCGCCAGCTGGCAGAGCAGCTTAAAAAGTTCAGCAGTTTTTCCCAGGATCCAGTGGTTCTCACTTCTCAGGTTATGCGGATTCATTTTTACCGTCTGACCGAACAGTTTTATCCAAAAGTCCGTGTGCTTTCCTTTAACGAGGTGGCAAGCAATGTCCAGATACAGTCTATTGGAAGCATAAAGAAGCAATAGAACGGGAACAGGTGATCAAAAATGGATGATTTCACACAAAAGACAAATGAGGAATTGTTTGCGCTCTATAAAAAGAAGCCTTCCTCTGAGCTTCGCCAGGAGCTGACTATGCGCTATCTATATATTGCTACCTCTGTGGCAAAACAGATGTATGACCTTTATTCCAGTGTTATGCAGATGGAGGATGCGGTGCAGGAGGGAGTCTTGGCTATCATGGGAGGATTAGACTCCTATGAGCCGGATTTGAATATTAAATTTTCTACCTATATTACCCCTAGAGTCCGGGGAGTGATGTTGGATTGTGTGCGGAAGCATGAGTGGATGCCGAGGGGATACCGTAAGCAGCTGAGCATCATAGATGACGCTGGCAGAGATCTGACAGGTGAGCTGGGCCGCCCACCTACCTTGGGAGAGATTGCAGAGCGGACTGGAATTGGGGAAAAGCGTTGTAAGCGGATATTAAGTCTGCAGCCTATGAGTATTATCCAGTCTTTGGATGTGCTTATGCAGGATGAAAAGACTTCTCAGGTGGTTCAGATCCCAAGTAATGATATGGACGCTCAGCCGGAGGCAGCTTTTATGAGAGATGAAACCCTTCGACTTCTGTACGAAGGGATTTCTACACTTGATGAAAAGGAGAAGATGGTTCTCTCTCTCCACTATGTAGAAAAGTTCAAGATGGAACAGATAGGTCAGATAATGGGAATCAGCCAGCCTCGGGCTTCCCAGATACATACAGGGGCCCTGCGCAAGCTGTACAGGTATATGGCATAGGAAACAGCTGCGGTAAGGGCTATCTGTCAGGAGGGAATATTCTTTTATGTGTAGAAGGAAGATACAGTAACAGGATTTTAAGGAGGAAATTATCATGTACCAAGGTTTTTATAATCTGGCTTCTGGGATGCTTACCCAGAGCCGAAACCTGAATGTTATAAGTAACAACATGGTTAATATACAGACTGCTGGTTATAAGGCGGATACCATGACGAGCACCACCTTTGGGGATGAGATGATCTACCGCACAGGACGCCAGAGCAAGGAAAATTCTGTACAGCTGGCAAGTGTCTCGAAGATTAAGACAGCAGATCGTACTTATGTTAATTATACTCAGGGGGATTTTGAACAGACGGATGGAATTTATGACTTTGCTTTAGGAGGAAAGGGATTTTTCTGTATACAGACACCTCAGGGAGAGCGATATACAAGGAATGGTTGTTTTTCCGTGGATGAGGAAGGATATCTAGTTTTGGAGGGAGGGGGACGTGTGCTCTCAACGGAAGGACAGCCCATATGGATCGGAGAAGAAAATTTTATGGTGGATGAAAAGGGACACATTACTTCTCTAATCCGGACAGATGATGAGGGAGAAACTGAAGAAGAGTTTCGGGATTATGGAACCTTTAAGCTAGTGGATTTTGAGGATTATAGTCAGCTTCACAAGGAGGAGGACGGAATGTTTTCTGCTGCCGCTCCCATCGCTTTAGAGGAAGGGCAGACAACGGTTCAGTGGAAGGTTCTGGAGCGCTCCAATGTGGACATGGTTCAGGAAATGACAGCTATGATGACCTCCCAGCGTGCCTTGCAGAGCGCGGCTCAGGTTTTAAAGATGTATGACCAGGTCATGAGTAAGGCATCCGGAGATGTGGGAAGGCTGTAAGGAGGAAACAAAGATGAATATGTCATTTTATACCGGGGCAGTAGGAGCTGCACAGTTTACTAAAAAGTTGAGTGTCACTGCCAACAATCTGTCTAACATTAATACAAGAGGATATAAGCCGAAGAACGCGGCCTTTTCCCAGCTGGTGGAATACAACCTCAATGATTCTCAGGGGGCGAATACAGATCTCCAGGCTGGAGCAGGGGTCTGCCTTTCCAGGACATCAACGGATTTTGGGATTTCAGGAACGGTACAGACAGGGGGGGAGTATGATTACGCTATCATGGAGCCAAATGCCTTCTTTATGGTTCAGGATGTGCGCTTTGTTTCTTGTTAATCTCCATAGAAATATGGAACAAAGCAAGACAGAT
>CABQJX010000203.1 GCA_902464595.1 uncultured Lachnoclostridium sp.
CCCTCTAAATACTGTTCTTCCTTCCTTTGCCTGCCTAACAGCTGGCGCAGCTCATTTAAGAACTTCTGCCCGGACGGGCTCTGGAAATACTGTGCTGCCGCCTCATACATCTTTGCCATATCCTTGTGCTTGCGGCGTATCCTCCGGCTCCTATAGAGCTTCAAGGCCTCGCTATGTAGGTCATACTTATTGTCTGTAAACTCCAGCGCATGAAGAAGATCCTGAAGGCGCTTGTCTTCCTCCCCTACTTGCGAAAAAGAAAACTGATATTGTTCCTGACATTCCTTCGCAAATTTCAAAAAATTTTCCAGCTGCTCCGATGGTTTCTCACCCATAACTCCGCCTCCCTCCCTCTAATATCCTCTGCCTGGCCTTATCCCACTCCTCTGCCCACCGGATCTGCTCTGGCTTCGGGGGCGGCTCTATACGCTCAATCTGATAACGCCCCTGGTAAAGGATTCCGGCCTCGCTGTAATGGGCGACCTGCTGATAATGTTTCCAGCCAAACCGGTCCATGATCTCTTTGTCCCGGTACTCTCCCACCAGCTCCCCGTTATCATACAGCTCATAGTATACCGGCTTTGAGCTCATCTCCTGCCACCTTCTTTCCTGCCGGATCCGCGCGCTCACCCTTTGATGGGCGTCGGCTCCCTTGCCTCCTTAGGAGTGCTATGGCATACTCCAGATGAGGGTTCTTCTTGTTCCACATGGCTCCTCCTTTAAATGTCAGTTTGGTTGAGTAGCTGCCATTGCCATAGCTGTATGTAATGACAACATACAATCACGGCACAGCATCATCGTATTCCAACCTTGTCCTGTTACAGATACTTTGATTTCCCATACTGGAGTTTCGTCTGAATGAATAGTCCCACAATCATTGCAAACACCAAATTTTTTACATTTCTGGATTTTTACCATTTTGCTCCTCTATAAAATCTTAATTTAATCCAAAATCATGTAAGGTTAATTGTGATCTGCAAGCTTCCAGCCTCTGCATGGATTTCCTATACCTATTGGTGGAAATCTCAAACCCTACATACCTTATTTTGGCTTCCTCATATGCGATCAGGCTGCTGGCACTCCCTACATGTGTGTCTAATAAACTCCACCCCGGCTGTACATACTTGCGGATCAGCCAGCGGTAAAGATTAACTGGCTTCTGGGTCGGGTGGATCCGTTTCTCATTGAGCTTCTTGTTTCCCTGCTGAACCCAGCCCTCATCAATGCTCTTTCCCTGCAACATTCCATTCCACATGTACCGGAACATGCGGACGGAATCATGCAGGCTGCAGGAAGCTATCTCACAGTCCGAGAAACTGTTGGAGCCATTGCACTTGTCCCATACGATTCTCCCCGGTGAAAAATGCCAGTCAAAATAATTACAGCCCCATATGATCTGATGTTTGGAAACACGTTCCAGTTCACGGAAGTAATCTTCTCCTGGTACTTCCCAGCTTTCTGAGGGTTCATAGTGCCTTTGTACGCCTATAGGACTGACTTTCCGACCATAATACTCTCTGCGTTCCGGGCCAGAAAAGTAGGGCGGATCAGTGATAGCAAGGTCAAAATACTTGTCTGGGAATTGCCTCATTCCCTCCATGCAGTCCATGTTATAATATCCATAATCCATGCCCTATTCCCTCCGATACGGCTCCGGCAATGGCTGCCAGGCGATAACGGAATAAACTTGCCCGAAATCATCAAACCACGTACCATCCGGAGCAAATTTCAGTGTTGTTGCTTGAACTGCGCCTTTTATCATTACATTAAATTCTGGACAGTAATCGTCTTCTGTTTCTTCCGGTACTTCCGGCAGCCGCTCCTCCACCGGGATCCAGCGGTGCTGCTCCTTAAGGCGTTCGATTTTTTCCGGTGTCAGATCCGTATCCTCGTACGCTGCCAACCGCTCAATCAGCTCATCTTTCTTGTTGGGGCTCCAATAGCCCGTCTTGATCCCGCTGTTGCGGGGATGTGTTAATCTCTCCATGGCTATCCCTCTTTCTTCCCGGCATACACCCGTAATGGATATGCTGCTCCGTTCTTCTCCTTGTTTTGATATATGCATGATCCCCGGTGATCTCCCTACCGCACACACTGCAGATATAGACCGGTTCATTCTTTGGCTTTTTCATCGGTTCCCCTTCCTGCTTCTCGCTTCCAGCTGATCCATCAGATCCTGGATCTGGTGGACGATCAGAGGACAGTTCCGATATTTTTCCCGCAGCTGTTTTTCCCAGGCCACGATTTTTTCCCATTCCTCTGATTCGGGATCTGGTACTTGATGATGATACCTTCTCCAAAAGCCGTTATACACATCGTTATAGATCCCTCTTACCTCCTGGTCGGTCAGGATCTCCACATCATCATAGGTCATAGGCGTTCGATCCTCACATAGATCCCCGGTATCTCCGCCCAGAACTTTTCTGCAAGCTCCGACGCTACCAGGGCGTCATCCTTCCAGTATCCGCAGGCTGTCATGCAGTCCTTTAAAAGCTTCTGCAGGT
>CABQJX010000204.1 GCA_902464595.1 uncultured Lachnoclostridium sp.
AGATCGGCTTTACGGATGATCTAACCTTCACAGTAATTCTCCTTTCTATAGACCAACAAAGTTGCTAAAGCATTATACCAAAGTTTTTTCGATAATGCAAGCACTTTTCATCTATTTTTCATCTATTTTCCCCCCTAAAAGGCTTTCAAAACGGGAATAGCTCCGAAATTACTCTTAATAGGGATAAAAATCTGCTTTTCATGGCGGGAAACCCGAACTCCGCCTGCGGCTTCCTCTCCTCTGCGTGAAAGGCTGGCCTCATGATAACGGGAAACCCGAACTCCGCCTGACGGCTTCGTTTGGGTAGCGCACTGTAAAACAGTGCTTTATTTGTCTCTCCAGATGATCCTGCCTTTGGAGAGATCATAGGGTGATAACTCGATGGTCACCTTGTCTCCGGGAAGAATACGGATATAATTCATGCGGAGCTTGCCGCTGATGTGCGCCAGCACCTGATGTCCGTTCTCCAGCTCCACCTGGAACATGGCGTTTGGCAGTTTCTCAACTACGGTTCCTTCAATTTCAATTACGTCTGCTTTTGACATTTTCCTATACCTCCTGCTGCCTCTGGCTGCTGATAAAAGAACGGATCTCCCCATCCTCCACCGCCTGGCCTTCTGTGAGCTTTTTCCTTAAAATCGGATCGGTCTTGTTTATTGGCTGCAAATGTTTTCTGTTCTTGCGTTTCAGTCTGCTTACGGGGTGCTTCCTGCCGTCTGACAGATAAACATATTCCCCATTGGTGCGGATTATGATATACAGTTCATCTTTGTCCCGGCCAGCCCGGCTTTTTACCAGGCTGGCCGCTTTCAATTCTGCCATGGGCCACCTCAAACTAGAGCGATAGGATCTCAGGCTCGCCATCTGTGATCAGGATGGTGTTCTCGTAATGGGAAGCAAGTGAACCGTCCTCAGTAACCACAGTCCATTCATCATCCTCCCACACTACATCGTAGCGGCCGGCAGTGATCATAGGTTCGATGGCAAGGGTCATTCCGGCTTCCAGCTTGATCCCCTTGCGGCGCTGGGCAAAGTTAGGGATTTCAGGAGCCTCGTGCATCTCCGTTCCGATCCCGTGTCCCACCAGGTCGCGGACCACCCCAAATCCAAAGCTCTCTGCATACTGCTGGATCGCTGTGGAAATATCATTGAGATGATTGCCTGCCTTGGCGTACTTTATACCCTCAAAGAAGCTTTGCTGTGTGACCTCCACCAGCTTTCTCGCCTCAGGAGTCACCTGGCCGATCATGTGGGTTCTGGCTGCGTCGGACTGATAGCCCTTCCAGATAACCCCTGTATCCAGGCTCACAATATCGCCTTCCTCCAGGCGGCGATGCTTGCTTGGGATCCCATGAACCACCTCGTCATTGATGGAGACGCATACCGAAGCCGGATACCCTTCATAATTTAAAAAGGAAGGAATGCATCCATAGCTGCGGATCATCTCCTCACAGATCCGGTCGATCTCCTTGGTGGTCATTCCCACCTTCAGCTCCTTTGCCAGCTGCTCGTGAACCTTTGCCAGGATCCGCCCGGCTTCCCGCATTAACTCGATTTCCCG
Source organism: uncultured Lachnoclostridium sp. (assembly GCA_902464595.1). Taxonomy (GTDB): domain Bacteria; phylum Bacillota; class Clostridia; order Lachnospirales; family Lachnospiraceae; genus Enterocloster. Next base: position 1,562 of record CABQJX010000204.1, read on the forward strand.
TTCAGATTTAATCGTTACCATCTTTATGCTCCTAAAATCTTCACAATCGCCTGGAAAACAGCTTCCATATCTACAGTGCCGTCTACTTCAGCCAGAACCCCTGCCTTGCGGTAGTAGTCGATCAGCGGCTTTGTCTGCTGGTGATAAACCTCAAGACGCTTTTTTACCGTCTCTGGCTTGTCATCATCCCTGAGAACCAATTTCTGGCCGCAGGAGTCACAGATTCCTTCTTCCTTTGAAGGGTTATAGACGATATGGTAAGTAGCGCCGCAGGATAAGCAGGCTCTGCGTCCGGACATACGGTTTATGATATTCTCATCAGGCACATCCACATTCACCGCATAGTCAATCGCCTCTCCCCTCTCCTCCAGGGCCTTTGTCAGGCTCTCTGCCTGAGGGATCGTTCTTGGGAAGCCATCCAGAACATATCCGTTCTCACAGTCTGCCTGGTGGATCCGGTCCAGCAGCATGCCAATGGTGATCTCATCAGGAACCAGGCCGCCTGCGTCCATATAAGATTTTGCTTTCATCCCCAGCTCTGTTCCATTTTTGATGTTTGCGCGGAAAATATCGCCAGTGGAGATATGGGGAATCTGGTATTTTGCCGCGATCTTTTTGGCCTGAGTCCCTTTGCCAGCGCCAGGTGCGCCTAACATGATAATCTTCATAAAACCAATCCTCCTATAAACGCAATCAATCCACCCTTGTGGAATACCACAAAGGCAGATTGACTGATTTTACGCAGACAGCAGACAGATCCCTAAAGGAGTCCGTATACTGCTGCGAATGGGTGTTAATCGTTCAAAAATCCCTTATAATAACGCACAAGCATCTGAGATTCTACTGCTTT
>CABQJX010000205.1 GCA_902464595.1 uncultured Lachnoclostridium sp.
TATCCGGGACATTTTCATTTGTGATATACTGAGACATTATCATAAATGGCTTATAGTTAGTGGAAAAAAATTCAAAAAGTGATTGACAAATCTTTTTTTAGCGATTATAATTATCTACGTTGTCAGCAACAACACATGCAGAAGTGGCGGAATTGGCAGACGCGCACGGTTCAGGTCCGTGTGGTAGCAATACCTTGTGGGTTCGACTCCCATCTTCTGCAGGATATGAGAGGCAGGAAGTCAGATGACTTCCTGCTTTTTGGTTTACAGAAGCAAGTTTGCAGTCTGGAGGTATGGGAGAGCGGCTGCTGTTTGGGAAAAGTCAGGAAAGTTTTGATAGTAATTTACTAGGAAATGGTATATACTGTAGATTGTGGCCTTAAAAATCTGCTGTCAGCTATCCGGCAGACCGATTGGCCGCATACTTCTATGTGAAATGAAAGATAGAGAGGAAGGAACATCATGCTTACATTAGAGAATCTTTCCTTTGATGTGAACGATGAAAAGGGAGAAATCGGGATCATCAAGGATATAAGCTTTACGGTGGGGGACGGCAAGTTCGTGGTGATCACAGGACCAAATGGAGGAGGAAAATCCACGACCGCCAAATTGATCATGGGAATTGAGCGGCCTACAGGAGGACGGATCCTCTTTGACGGCCAGGACATTACAAATATGAGCATCACAGACCGGGCCAATTTAGGGATCAGCTTTGCATTTCAGCAGCCAGTCCGTTTCAAAGGCATGGAGGTCATTGATCTTCTGCGTCTGGCGGCCAGAAGGAAGCTGACGGTGTCAGAAGCCTGTCAATATTTGTCCGAGGTGGGGCTGTGTGCTAAGGATTATATCAACCGTGAGGTCAACGGCAGCTTATCTGGAGGAGAGTTAAAGAGGATTGAGATTGCTACCGTGATCGCAAGGGCATCTAAACTCTCTGTGTTTGATGAGCCGGAGGCAGGGATCGACCTGTGGAGTTTCCAGAACCTGATCCAGGTATTTGAGCGTATGCGCCAGAAAACCCAGGGCTCTATTCTGATCATTTCCCATCAGGAGCGTATTCTGAATATTGCGGATGAGATCGTGGTGATCGCAGATGGAAAGGTGATCAATCATGGAACACGGGATGAGATCATGCCCCAGATTATGGGCACAGCATCAGCAGTGGACGCATGCAGCAAATTTTATGAGACAGCACAGTGATGGGAGGAGCAAAAACCATGGCAGACAGTATCCAGGAACGGATTTTAGAGGAAGTGGCCGACCTTCACGGCGTGCCGGAAGGGGCATATAACATCAGGGCAAACGGCCAGACGGCAGGCCGCAATACAACGGCCAATATTGATATTTCAACCAAGACAGACAAGCCGGGCATCGATATCCGCATTAAGCCCGGCACAAAAAATGAGAGCGTTCATATTCCGGTGGTTCTCAGCTCCAGCGGCTTAAAGGAAATGGTATACAACGATTTCTATATAGGAGAGGACGCAGATGTGGTGATCGTAGCCGGATGCGGTATCCATAACTGTGGAGATCAGGATTCTGAGCATGACGGTATCCATCGTTTCTTTGTAGGAAAGAACGCCCGAGTAAAATATGTAGAAAAGCATTATGGCGAGGGCGATGGAAACGGTAAGAGGATCTTAAATCCTGTGACCGAGGTTTATATGGAAGAAAACAGCTATGTAGAGATGGAAATGGTCCAGATCAAAGGCGTGGATTCTACCAACCGCATGAATACGGCGGAGCTGGCTGCCGGTGCAAAGATGATCGTCAGGGAACGCCTCCTGACCCATGGAAGCCAGAACGCAGAGAGTACTTATATTGTGAACCTGAACGGGGAGGATTCCAGCGCAGATGTGGTGTCCCGTTCCGTTGCAAAGGATACATCGATTCAGACTTTTAATTCCAAAATTGTGGGAAATGCCAAGTGCAGCGGTCATACGGAGTGCGACGCCATTATCATGGATGACGCAAAGATCGTTGCCATTCCAGGGCTGATCGCCAATAATCTGGATTCCGCCCTGATCCATGAGGCGGCCATTGGAAAGATCGCAGGGGAGCAGATCATAAAGCTGATGACCCTGGGGCTGACCGAGGAAGAGGCAGAAGCCCAGATTGTAAATGGTTTCTTAAAATAATATTGAAAATTGGTAACAGTTCAGCCATACATCTTCTTGTCCGTTTGAAACGGACAAGAAGCGTTGGGCGTCTGCCTTATGAAGATTCAGACAGGAAAATGATCATGAAAACAAGCTTTCAACCCATTTTCCTGCCTGAATCTTCGCATGGCTGAACTGATATGTAATGACTTTTGTCAAGAGGTAAACTGCAAAAATCACCACAA
>CABQJX010000206.1 GCA_902464595.1 uncultured Lachnoclostridium sp.
ATAAGTCGGGGCTAATACTTAAAGTTTTTCGGGACATTTTCAAAAACGCTTGACAGCAATATTTTGGCAAAAATCGGCGTTATTTTCTTTTTTATGAGTAGAATTGAGAAAAAAGGCGAAAACTAATGGGAAGAAAGCCGTTTGTCAGGAATAAAAGGATGGCTGCTGCAGATGGGAGACTGGATATGAAACAAGAGTGGACTGGAAGAAAATTTGAGATCCGTACAGATCTGGCTTTAGAGCAGAGGGAAGCTGCTGAAAAAAAGGCAGGACGCCTTCCCGGTGTTTCTATGAGGCAATGGGAGCCGGGACAAAAGGAGCTTAAAATTACAGAGGTTAAGGTCTTGGGGCCGGAGGGGGCGAAAGCATTGGGAAAGCCAGAGGGCTCCTATATCACTCTGGAGGCGGACAGACTGTCAGAGGGAGATGAGGATTACCACCGGGAGATTGCCGGGGAGCTGGCAGCCCAGATCCGGCGTCTTGCGGGAGAAAGCCTGGGAGAAAAGAAAACAGGGGATCTTTCCGTTCTCGTTGTGGGGCTTGGAAATCAGCAGGTGACGCCGGATGCCCTGGGTCCCAGAGTGGCAGGTAATCTCCAGGTGACCCGGCATCTGGAAATGGAGGCTGAGGACAGGAAAAATAGGACAGGCCAGAAAAAATGGGAGATCCCTTCCATCAGCGCCATAGCTCCCGGCGTTATGGCTCAAACAGGTATGGAGACAGCAGAGATCATTGGTGGGATCGTATCTCAGATCCAGCCGGATCTGATACTGGCGATTGATGCGCTGGCAGCCCGGAGCGTCCGCCGCCTGGGAACGACCATACAGCTGACAGATACAGGGATTCAGCCTGGATCTGGCGTGGGTAATCATCGGAGGGGACTTACCAGGGAAAGTCTCGGAATCCCGGTTCTGGCGATAGGAGTTCCCACTGTGGTAGGAGCAGCAGCCATTGTCCAGGACACGGTATCAGCGGTTGTAAAAGTCTTGGGGGAAAATGAGGGAACAAGAGGTACAGGGGCCTGGATCCAGGAAATGGATCAGGAGGAGCAGTACCAGCTGATACGGGAGTTATTGGAACCAGAGTTCGGGCCTTTGTATGTGACGCCGCCTGATATTGACCGTTCCGTCAAGCAGCTGAGTTTCACTATATCTGAGGGGATCCATCAAGCGTTTTTGCCGCCGGATTTTTGGTCATAAGAGAAAAATCCATCCTTTCCTGCATATGATAGATAACAGCAGGAAGGCAGGTGGCGCGTATGAGGATATTATGGGGAGACATAAGAAGAAGGACGGGCCGTTGGGGTGCAGGGATCGCGCTTGCGGTACTGTTGGCGGCAGTGGGGATTTTGTGTTTTGGAAGATGGGGCCGGGATCTGGGAAGGTGTATCCCGGCCTTCGTCCAAACCTGCGGAGAATGGCTGGTAGGGCAGATTTGGAGCTCCTCTTGTCTGGGGGGAGAGAAGGGGGTGGGAGGGGATCATGGTTTTTTGGATGATATTGATCGGGAGCCAGATCCGTCATACCGCCGCTATCAGCAGTATCGGGATTTTTATGAGGAACATCAGTATCTTGCCGTGTATGGAAATGAGGAGAGCGGATCTCAGAGCCTGGCAGAGGCAGGACTTATGGAGATACCAGCCGGGGAAGACAGAGGGAAGTCCCTCCATGGATCAGGGCAGTGGGGACAGGGAGAGGATACAGAGAAAAGTACAGAGGAAGATTCAGATAAAAAACGCGGGGAAAATACAGAAGGGAGAGAATGGAATGAAGGGAATACAGCTGAGAAAGCAGATGAGAAAGCAGATGAGAAAGCAGCTGGGAAAGCAGATGAGCTGCCTGGAACTACATATATGCTGGAACAGCTGATGGATTATGATTTTCTTATGAAGCATTTTTATAATGTGCACACGTCCACCACTGCGGATCGTGGACTGATGGATGCCAAAGCTCTTTTGAGCCGTGATCTGGCCCTTAAAGACCAGGGGGAGGGGCCCCAGATCCTGATTTACCATACTCATTCCCAGGAAGCTTACTGTGATTCCGGGCCAGGGGAGAATGTGGTGGCAGTGGGAAGTTATCTGGCCAGTCTTCTGGAGCAAAAAGGGTATCAGGTGTACCATGACACTTCGGTTTACGATCTTAGGGACGGAAAGCTGGATCGGAGCAAGGCTTATAATTATGCATTAGAGGGAATACAGCCTATTTTGAAGGAGAACCCCTCGATCCAGGTGGTGCTGGATCT
>CABQJX010000207.1 GCA_902464595.1 uncultured Lachnoclostridium sp.
AGCAGGAAATTCGTAAGAGAGAGCATTACGAGAAGCCAAGCGTAAGACGTAAGAAAAAGTCTGAAGCTGCTCGTAAGCGTAAGTACAACTAATCCATAAGGGATTGGTGTACCTGTCATAACAAAATCAGCAGACTGTCGTGAGGTTTCATGATGGTCTGCTCTTTTTGCATATCAGGATTTATTTTATAATGCCGCAAACAGGAGCATGGAAGGCAGCTTTTATATCTGCCAGACAGTCTATGCCCTTGTTTGCGGCGCTTTTATCCTGCTTGTCTACTCCACTTCCTCCAGATCGCAGCGGGGGGAAGCCACCAGGGAATAGTTTGTGTGATAGATCACGAATCCAGGGGCTGCTCCGGCTACTTTTTTGATATTCTTTTTCTGGATATAATCAATCTCTACTTTATCATTATCCCTGCCTTTGGAATAATAGGCTGCCAGCGCACCGGCCTCCTCAAAGAGGCGGTCAGGCAGATCCGCCTTTCCCTCTGCTTTTACGATCACATGGGAGCCGGGGATCCCTTTTGCGTGGAACCACCAATCGTTTCCGGTGGCCAGCTTAAAGGTGAGCTCTTCATTCTGGTAATTATTTTTCCCCACGTAAATGTGAAAGCCGTCAGAGGACAGATAGTGGAAGGGGCGGCTGGTGATGCGAGGCTTTTTCTCGCCTCCCCGGCGTTTTTTGATATAGCCGTATTCCATCAGCTCCTCTTTGATCTGTACCAGGTCGTTTTCAGCTAGGGCGATGTCCAGGGCGGAGCTGATAGACTCCAGGTGGTCGATTTCTGTTTTCGTCTCCTCTGTGAGCTCTGTCAGAGCCTCATAAGTCCGTTTCAGCTTGTTGTATTTTTCAAAATGCTTTTTTGCATTGTCTTTGGCGGACAGCTGGGGATCCAGAGGAATGGTGATCTCCTCGTTTGTATAATAGTTCAGGCAGGTGAGGGATTTTTCGCCGCCGGATAGCTCGTAACCGTAGGTGTTTAAGAGCTCTCCATAGATCCTGTATTTTTCTCGTTTCTCCGTATCCTTTAGCTGCTTTAGCTGCAAGTCATATTTTTTGCAGCTGCGTTCCAGGGCAGTCTGGACGATCCGGCGCAGATCCGAGGATTTCTGGCGGATGCGGGTGATGGTATCCCGGGAGGCGTAGTATTCCTCCAGCAGGCGGCTCATGGAGTCCATATGCTGGGAACGGTACTGGCCCCCTTCGTAACAGGTAAGAGGGAATGCGGCATATTCCACAGGCCCGTCGCTGTCCAGAACCATGACCGGATCAAACCGCCCTTGTTCTACATCCTCCATCATAAGGCGGAAGGTGTGATAGAGGTGGATCATTTCGCTGTCTGAGAGCTCCGAGGCCCCATAGTCGGGATCCAGGGAGGCCAGATGGCAGATTTCCTCTGCAATGATAGGGCTGATGCCAGTGAAATGGTTATACAGCGCTTTTTGAAGGATCAGGGGTGAGGAACCGATCACCTGGCAGAATACTTCCTCTGAGACGGTCAGCGGATCTTCCTTTACCACCGTCTGGGGGATAAAATAGGGGCGGCCGGGAAGCACTTCCCGGACAGAGCTGATCTGGGCAGACACGTGTTTGATGCTGTCAATGATCGTTCCGTCCTCCCGGCAGAAAATAATATTGCTGTGCTTTCCCATGATCTCGATCATCAGCTTTTTCCGGCACAGATCTCCCATTTCGTCCAGATGCTCCAGCTCAAACTCGATGATCCGTTCCAGGCCGGGCTGGCGGATCGCTGTGATCCGGGCGCTTCCGATGTGCTTTCTCAAAAGCATACAGAAATTAGGGGCGGTCATGGGGCTTGGCTTATTTTTGTCCGTGAGATAAATCAGGGGGAGGCTTGCGCTGGCCGAGATCTGTAAGCGGTAATTTTCTTTATTATTTTTAATAGCCACCAGCAGCTCATCCTTTTCCGGCTGGGCGATCTTGGAGATCCGTCCACCCTCCAGGGTGTCTTGAAACTGGCGGACCAGGCTTGCAATGGTAATTCCGTCAAATGCCATAGTTGTACTCCTGTAAGGCCCATATTTGTCCCAGCACAGTCAAAAAAGACCTCTTTGCCGGGACGGGGCTGTATTTCTATATAGGATACCATAATTTGAGGAAATAGAAAAGGGCAGTTGCCGGCTTTGGCCGGCTAAGTTCAGGACAAACGCATGAGTAAATAAATTGTGAACAAATCCCCTTTTTCTGGTATGA
>CABQJX010000208.1 GCA_902464595.1 uncultured Lachnoclostridium sp.
AGACGCCTAACATTACCCTGCGCCTGTCATCACGTCTCTATGCCGTATATGGAATAGACCGTGTGGAAGCATTGGAGATTTTAAACGAAAAGACAGGAGCCATTGAGACGGTGGAGGATCCAGGATGCGGTATCTTTGTGTATGCTGGGACCGTTCCAAATACAGGGATCTATTCTGAACTGAGGCTGGAAAATGGATTTATCCCCACAGACGCCCACATGGAAACAGAGATACCAGGGGTGTACGCAGTGGGAGACATACGGGTGAAGGAGATACGTCAGGTTTCGACTGCCGTGGCAGACGGAACGATTGCAGCGATCCATGGAGCGGCTTCCCTCTAAAAAACAATTGCAATTAAAATAGAAAAAGGTTCCCGAAGGACACACAACGGCAGTCTGACGGGAACCTTTTGACCTTTTATGCCAGTATTTCTTCCTTTTTGGAAAGGATCGCTTCTACTGCTGCACAGGCGGGGCAGTCGCAGTATTTAGCACCAGCAGCCTTGATCTCTTTTGCGTGGGCAGCTACCTCTTTTGTTTTTTCAGGGCCAAATACCTGGGCGCCCATGTCGGACTCTGCGAACTGGATCAGGCCGTCGATGGGCATAATGTCTAACTCCATCTGCTCTATGTAGGTTTTGGTTGCCTGGGCTTCGAGTTCTGTGCCTACAGCATCCAGCCAGGCCTGTCCCGCTTCTCTGGCTTCCTTGCTGCAGGTGTGGGATTCCATCATTTCACGGGTTTTTGCAATGGTGAACTCTAAAATTTCTTTCTTCATAGATGATTCCTCCTTTTCTTCTGAAAGTTATCTTTATTTTACCATAATAATTGAAAGAATGGAAAGAAAAATTGGGGAAATTTTCCGGATGTCTGCATATGGTTTATTAAATACAGGGGAGGAAATCTCATGGAATTATATGTGGTAAAACGAGGGGACAATGTGGATTCGATCAGCCGTTTTAGGAATATTTCCGTACAGCGCCTGATCTGGGAGAATCAACTGGAATATCCTTACCGCCTGGCTGTAGGTCAGGCTCTTTATATTTCCGGGGAAATGGATGGAAAAGAATCCGGGGAAGGGCAGAGGGAAGGAGAAGATCCAGGGGAAAAAACGGGAGAGACGGGAAAAAGGAAGGCTTTTTCCAGTGGATATGCCTATCCATTTATCGGTGAGGAACCGTTGGAGCAGGTTCTTCCTTACCTGTCAGCAGTCAATGTATTTTCCTACGGTTTTACGGAGGAGGGAAATCTGATCCATCCAGCTGTGGATGATGGCCCTGTGCTTGAGAAAGCCAGGGAGGCAGGAGTGTCTCCGGTGCTGACCTTGACGCCTATAGGATCCGATGGACATTTTAACAATCACCTGGTATCCGCTCTTGTGAGAAATGCTGACCGGCAGCAGCGCCTTTTGTGGGAGATCGGGGCTGTGATGCTGGAAAAAGGGTATGAAGGGCTGGACATTGATTTTGAATATGTGTTAGGGGAAGACCGGGAGGCATTTGCAGCTTTTGTGGAGCGGTCGGCCAGGCTGCTGCATGTATTTGGGTATGTGGTTCGTGTGGCCCTTGCTCCGAAAACATCATCGGATCAGAAGGGGCTTTTGTATGAGGGCATCGATTACCGGCTTTTGGGGGAGGCGGCAGATCAGGTGCTGCTCATGACCTATGAGTGGGGGTACAGCCAAGGGCCGCCCATGGCAGTAGCGCCTCTTCCTATGGTGAGAAGGGTGGTGGAATATGCTCTTACCCAGATACCAAGGGAAAAGATCCTTTTAGGGATGCCCAATTACGGCTACGACTGGCCTTTGCCCTATGAGAGAGGGGTTACAAGGGCGCGGTCGCTGGGGCTTTTAGAGGCAGTGGAGCTGGCGGTATGGTATGGGGTGAAAATTGAATTTGACCAAAAGGCGCAGTCTCCCTATTTTCGTTACTGGCAGTATGGGGTACAGCATGAGGTGTGGTTTGAGGATCCGAGAAGCATTTTGGCAAAATATGGACTGATCCGGGAATATGGCCTATATGGCTTTGGAGTATGGCAGCTCATGCGTTTTTTCCGGGCAGGCTGGCTGATGATGGAGGAGCTCTTTCGTATAGACAGGGGATAGGGGGAAGGGTATAATAGAAATGGTAACAGACAATATGTAATGACCTCCGATTTGTAGAAACGTGGATTTATCTGTAT
>CABQJX010000209.1 GCA_902464595.1 uncultured Lachnoclostridium sp.
GCCATATAGTTGATAGCAGTGGGGTAGAGAGAGAGCCCGATGGTGAATACAACGGTTCCGGCAATAAGGGGAGGAAAGAATTTGCGGATTTTCTTGATGGAAGCTCCTACCAGGATAGCGCAGATACCTCCTACGATCTGTGCGCCTAAGATGGCAGGGATACCGGACTGTTCCGCGATGGCCTGCATACTGGGAACATAGGCAAAGCTTACGCCCAGGATAACGGGAAGGCCTGCGCCCAGGTGGAAGCCTGTTTTGCTTCCAATAGGGAACAGCTGTAAAAGGGTAGCCAGGGCGGATACCACCAGGGAAGACTGGATTAAGAGAACGCGGTCTGCTGTCTCGATCCCGGCAGCGCCGGAAATGATGATGGCAGGCGTTACACATCCTACGATCATGGCCACTACATGCTGAAGGGCCAGGGGAAGAGCCTGGCTCATTTTCGGTATTCCATCTAATTCAAAAAGAGAAGCGTGTTTTTTTTCTGCATTCATTCTTTTATACTCCTTTACTTGTATTTAGTATATAGGAGGCTGGTTTAAAGAAATCCAGCCTCCATAAATACCCCTCCACCTGGAAAGCTCCAGATGTACAAGTACTTATTTATAGGCATAAGCATCCCGGTGCTTTGCCTCGGGTGTAAGTGATTAATTGCCCTGTCCTAAATGGATATGGGTTCCGGTCTTGCCCTGGATACCGTCTTTTGCCTTCTCAAGAAGTGTGATGAGAGCCGTGCGGCCTGGTTTGGATTCAGCAAATTTTACAGCGGCCTGAACTTTAGGAAGCATGGATCCGGGAGCAAAATGTCCCTCCTTAATATACTGTCTTGCATCCTCTGTATCAAGATCATCCAGCCATTTTTCTTCCGGTTTTCCAAAGTTGATAGCAACCTTTTCTACTGCAGTAAGGATAATGAGGAAATCGGCATCCAGATTTTCAGCCAACAGCTCGCTGGCGAAATCCTTGTCGATCACAGCGCTGGCGCCCTTTAAGTGATTGCCCTGGCGGGTTACAGGGATACCGCCGCCGCCGCAGGCAATGACAAGCTGTCCGGAATCTACGAGGGAACGGATGGCGCCGATCTCTACGATCTCAGCAGGCTTTGGAGAGGCAACGACACGGCGGTAGCCTCTTCCGGCATCCTCCTTCATGATATATCCGTATTTTTCTTCTGCCAGTTTTGCCTGGTCTTCGGTCATGAAATGGCCGATTGGCTTGGAAGGAGCCTCAAATGCAGGATCATCAGCGTCTACACGGACCTGGGTGATCATAGTGGCTACCGGAATATCGTAGATTTCCCGGTTGTAAAGCTCCTCGCGCAGGGCATTCTGCAGGTCATATCCGATATAAGCCTGGCTCATGGCAACACAGACGGAGAGAGGCGTATTGGGCTGATTGACATCCTCGCGGCTGAGGGCTGCCATAGCGTTGTTGATCATTCCTACCTGAGGGCCGTTTCCGTGGGCTACAATGACCTCGCATCCTTCTTCGATCAGGTCTACGATTGCTTTTGCTGTGATCTTTACTGCTTTCATCTGCTCAGGAAGCGTGTTTCCCAGTGCGTTGCCCCCCAGAGCAATGACGATACGTTTTTTCTTTTTATCCATGATGAAAAATCCCCTTATTTACATTATTTTGTGGTTTTTTGAACGATAAAGGGACTGCAGGACTTAGTCCGGCAGCCCCTTTGGATCTTGTTGCCTGGTTTTATGAACGAGTAGGGCTTTGACTGCCCTGCGGCGTTTTATCCGGGTTTATTTGAATACTCTTGGAGTTCCCTTCTCTTCCAGCTTCTTTAAGATGTCAGCAGGATCAGCGAACTTAGCCAGCATGATCATAGCAGCGATCACGTATGGCTTGAAGCTTGCCTCTTTATACAGAGGATCGCGGTAGCGGTCGAATACAGAAGCTTCTACCTCGCCGTCCTTGCAGCTAACATCGTTGATATCAGCTGGCAGACAGTGCAGGTACAGAGCCTTGCCGTCCTTTGTGGTCTTCATTAATTCCTCAGTACAGCACCAATCCTTGTGCTCTGCGTTCTGAGCCAGAAGTTCTTTCTCAAGAGCCTTGATTCCCTCAGAATCACCCTCAGCGTACAGGTTGGTTCTCTTTTCCATTGCAGCGAATGGAGCCCAGCTCTTTGGATATACGATGTCAGCATCCTTGAATGCGTCAGCCA
>CABQJX010000210.1 GCA_902464595.1 uncultured Lachnoclostridium sp.
GGGCCAGCAGATTATAACTGCCGCCATAAATTGTCTTCTGAGCAATGATATGTCCGCCATTCTGTCCCAAAGCCTGGAGGGTATAGGCGATGGCGGCTGCCCCTGAAGCCAGAGCCAGGGCAGCTGTGCCGCCCTCTAAAGCAGCTACCCGTTTTTCCAGAACCTCTTGGGTAGAATTGGTCAAACGCCCATAAATATTACCGGGATCTTCCAGTCCAAAACGGGCCGCCGCATGGGCGCAATCATGAAAAACATAGGAAGTAGTTGCATAGATCGGCACTGCACGTGCATCGGTAACTGGATCAGGAGTCTCCTGGCCTACATGGAGCTGAAGTGTTTCAAATCTGTATTTTGACATAAGTAATTTCCTTTCGTTTATTCTTTTCCTTTTTTGAATCTGTCCTGCCCTATGATGTCACATTCGGCCAAAACGAAAGTTTTCCCGCAAAAGCTTTTCAAAATGAAATCCCATAACAAGCTCCTTATACCTACTAACTTAGTAGGTTTATTTTTTAGGTATTATATTTACATTTTCCTACTTTGTCAATAAGTTTTTTCCTCGAGTTTCCTGCCCAATTCAAAATCCGCTATTTTCCGCTGTCCCCATAATTGGACAGTACCCTTGCAGAGGGATCATTCACATTACAGCCCTTCCACTCCTTGTTTGGCATCCAGAAATCTGTCACCATCTCCGACTGGCCTGGGTAATAGGTTTCAAAAATCTCTCTGTACAATAAGGATTCTTTTGTAAAGGGCCTGGCATGGTGATAGACCTTACACCTGCGTTCAAATTCTGCATCTGTATATTTGTTATCCGCATATTCCTTCAGGTAATCCACCATAGAATGTCCCACTGCATCTGAAAAGGCTGCTTTCTCCCTCCAAAGGATAGAATCCGGCAGGTAACCGCCCTGCTCAAAGGCATGGCGGAGCAGATACTTCCCCTTTCCATAAGTATTCATCTTCAAGTTCGGATTTACTGCCATCACATATTTTACAAAATCCAAATCCCCAAAGGGAACTCTTGCTTCCAGTGAGTTTACGGAAATACAGCGGTCTGCACGCAAAACATCATACATATGCAGTTCCCGGATCCGTTTCTGGGATTCTTTCTGAAACGCCTGCGCATCTGGCGCAAAGTCCGTATATTTATAGCCGAACAGCTCATCAGAAATTTCTCCCGTTAAAAGAACACGGATATCCGTCTGATTATGGATGGCCTTACACACCAGATACATTCCTATGGATGCCCGGATGGTAGTAATATCATAGGTTCCCAGCAGCTGAACCACGGTCTCCAGAGAAGCCAACACTTCCTCCGGCGTCATAAAAACCTCTGTATGGTCGCTTCCTATATAATCTGCCACTTGTTTTGCGTATTTTAAGTCAATAGCGTCCTGGCTCATGCCAATGGCAAAGGTTTTGATGGGTTCCCGGCTTTTCTTTGCCGCAATGGCACATACCAGAGAAGAGTCCAGGCCGCCGGAAAGAAGAAATCCCACCTTTGCATCTGCCACCAGACGTTTTTCCACACCTGACACCAGTTTATTATGGATCTTTTGACAGACCGTTTCCAGATCATCCTGACAGACGGCATCCACTCTGGCTATATCACAGTAACAGACAAACTGACCTTCTTTATAATAATGTCCTGGCGGAAAGGGCATGATCTTATCCGTAAGTCCTGTCAGATTTTTCGCTTCACTGGCAAACACAATGGCATCGTTTTCATCATATCCATAATACAACGGACGGATTCCAATGGGATCTCTTGCTGCGATAAACTCCCCTGTCTCCCCATCGTAGATAATACAGGCAAATTCCGCATCCAGCATGGCGAACATACCAGTACCATACTCCTGATACATGGGAAGCAGAATCTCACAATCGGAATCACTTTCAAACGTATATTTTTCTGACAGCGCTTTTTTCAGCTTCTCAAATCCGTAAATCTCTCCATTGCAGACCACATAGCTGTTTCCCAGCCGGAAGGGCTGCATTCCGGCTGGCGTCAGTCCCATGATGGCCAGGCGGTGAAATCCTAAGATC
>CABQJX010000211.1 GCA_902464595.1 uncultured Lachnoclostridium sp.
GACATTTTGAGGCAGTGGATCAGGCTGCAAAAAAGAGCGGCCATGTGGGAGTGATCTCTGCAGGCTGGGATCCCGGCATGTTTTCCTTAAACCGCCTTTATGCAGGAGCAATCCTTCCAGGCGGAAAGGATTATACCTTCTGGGGCAAGGGCGTGAGCCAGGGACATTCGGATGCGATCCGCCGCATTGAGGGGGTAAAGGATGCGAGACAGTATACGATCCCGGTGGATACAGCTCTTGAGGCTGTCAGAAGCGGAAGCTGCCCGGAGCTGACTGTGAGACAGAAGCATACAAGGGAGTGCTTTGTTGTGGCAGAGGAAGGGGCAGATCAAAAGGCTATTGAGGAAGCGATTGTGACCATGCCCAATTATTTTGCAGATTATGACACGACGGTTCACTTTATCAGCCAGGAAGAATTAGAGCGGGATCACAAGGGGATCCCTCACGGCGGTTTTGTTATCCGCACCGGCTCTACGGGCTGGGAGGATGAACATAAGCACGTGATCGAATACAGCTTAAAGCTGGATTCCAATCCGGAATTTACCGCCTCCGTTATCGTGGCCTGCGCCAGAGCAGCAGAACGTATGGCAAAGGAAGGACAGACAGGCTGCAAGACCATATTTGATATTGCTCCCGCCTATTTAAGCCCGTTGAGCGGGGAAGAACTGAGAGCCCATCTGCTGTAGGGAATAAAATTTCTGTCCCTGCCCTGCCAGTGGGCAGGGAAAATGCGGAAACTCAAGAAATGGTAGTATCTCGACGGAAGCCTCCTCTTGTGATATACTAACGAAAGTTGTATTTTCACAAAAGGAGGCTTTTTTATGGGCGTAGGGGAAACTGGAAATGGGAAAAAACAAATATGCGCCGGTATCCTGGCCCATGTGGACGCCGGGAAGACCACATTGTCAGAGGCGCTTTTGTATTTGACAGGAACAATCAGGAAACTGGGGCGCGTTGACGACCAGGATGCTTTTTTGGACACATATCAGCTGGAGCGGGCCAGGGGGATTACGATTTTCTCAAAACAGGCCCGGCTGTCCTGGAAGGGGGAGGAGATCACCCTTTTGGATACCCCTGGACATGTGGATTTTTCAGCGGAGATGGAGCGCACGCTCCAGGTGCTGGATTATGCGGTTTTGGTGATTAGCGGCGCAGATGGGGTACAGGGACATACCATGACGCTGTGGCGTCTTTTTGCCAGATACCAGATCCCCGTATTTCTCTTTATCAATAAGATGGATCAGCCGGGAACGGACAGGGAAGGGCTTATGGAAGAACTAAGGAAGCGTCTGGACGAGTCTGTGATCGACTTTGGGGAGGAAGGAACAGAATCATTTTTGGAGCAGGCGGCTATGTGTGACGAGGGGGTCTTGGAGCGTTATCTGGAGACAGGAGAGGTCACAGGAGAAGACATGGTTCAATTGATCCGGGACAGAAAACTATTCCCCTGTTTTTTTGGCTCTGCCCTGAAATTGCAGGGAGTGGAGGAGCTTTTGGACGGACTGGTGCGGTTTGCAAAGACTCCTGCATATGGAGACAGATTTGGAGCCCGAGTTTATAAAATCTCCAGAGACAGCCAGGGAAACCGTTTGACCCATTTAAAGGTCACAGGCGGCTGCCTTCGGGTACGCACTTCCCTGGAGGAAGGCAGCGAGGAGAAGGTAAATCAGATCCGCATCTATTCCGGCAGCCGGTTTGAGACCGTCCAGGAGGCCGGGGCCGGGACCATCTGCGCAGTTACTGGGCTTTCAAAGACCTTTGCAGGGCAGGGATTAGGAGCAGAGGCGGAAAACAGGACGCCGGTGCTGGAACCGGTGCTGGATTACAGGCTTATCCTGCCAGATGGCTGTCAGCCGGCAGTCCTTTTGCCCAAGCTGCGCCAGCTGGAGGAGGAGGATCCCCTTCTTAGGATCCTGTGGAATGAACCCCTTCAGGAGATCACGGTCCAGCTTATGGGACAGGTACAGACAGAGGTTTTACAGAGCCTGGTGAGAGAGCGGTTCGGTGTGGAGATCGGATTTGGGCCTGGAAATATTGTAT
>CABQJX010000212.1 GCA_902464595.1 uncultured Lachnoclostridium sp.
ACCGCGCCGTCAGTCAATACTGCGCCGCAGGCTAACACTGCGCCGTCAGCCAGCACTGCGCCCCAGGCCAATACCGCACCGCCAGCCAACATAGTGCCGCCGGCCCCTGTGCCGGTGAATCCCGGATCTTCCCAAGAGACAACAGGGGATGGGGTTCGGATTGTTCCATTGGAATAGGGATTACAAAAGAGGAGGAGCCTCTAAGTGGGCTCCTCCTCATCAAAATCTACGATCACATAAAAACCGCGGGAATTTTCCCGTATTTCTTTTACAATCCCGTATTCGGATCGGATGCGGGATCGGGCGGCAAAACAGCCGGACATGGCCACAGCCGGATCAATGATATAGCTGTAGCTGCTGGTTCCTTCCCGCTCAATGATCTTTACCCGGTCGCCCTGGCTTACAAGCCCCTGGCGTTCCATTTTAAATTCAACAGTTCTCATGATAGGATCCCTGCCTTTCTTCCAACTTCATCACATACCATTTGAATATAGTCTGACAGACTTCCCTCCTGGCATCCCACAATATAATGATTGCATCGGTTCACCGGTATTAGGATCTTATAAGCCTGGGAAGCGCCGATGGCGGCAGCCATAGCGGGTGTGATCTCACCTAAAAGGGCATTGGCCATGACGATCCCTATGGGGCCGATAATGATGTCTGCATCCTGAGCGTTGACGATGGCTGGATTTTCTCCAGTAGCCCCGTAGTCAGCTCCGGCTTTCATCATAGCGGAGGTGGCGATGCTGTTGGTTCCAATGGCATAGGTTTCCAGGTGAGGGAAACGTTTTTTTAACTGTTCAATTACAGATTTTCCCATTTTTCCTCCCTGTCCGTCGATGATAACGAGCTTCACGATTTAATCCCCTTTTTGTAATAGTATGGTAGGTCCGCAGCAAAGAGGCCGCAGACAGGCACTTCGTATTTTCAGAACATGCCCGGAACCCATTGTATCAAAAATAAAAGGGAAACTCAAGAAAAATGGCCTACTTGACAAATCGCGGACAGATGTTATAATCAAAACGAGTGAACAACTGCAAAGGCGATGAAGGAACCAGTAATCAGCGAAAGGGATCCAGAGAGCAGGCCATTTGGTGGAAAGGCCGCAGACCAGAACCTGATGAATACCAGTCCTGAGCCGCGCCAGGGATATTTTGAAAGCTGTTTTCAGGGTAAAGAGGGATTTGTTACAATAGCTCCCAGGATCCGGACAGTGGAGAGAATAGGAAATGGCGTCGTTTCCCGCGTTAAGGGATGATTGAGTGAAAAGCAAGGTGGAACCGTGCAGATTATGCACCCTTGGGTATTTTGTTATACCCAGGGGTTTTTCTTTTTTTCACGGATCATGTGTATGAACCCAGGTATTTGGAAATGAAAGGAGACTAAAGGTTATGAAAATCATTTTACCAGACGGAAGTGTCCAGGAAGCAGAGGATGAGTTAAGAGCCATCCGCCATACAGCTTCCCATGTACTTGCTCAGGCGGTCAAGAGACTATACCCAGAGGCAAAGCTTGCCATCGGACCGGCTATTGACGACGGATTCTACTATGACTTTGACAGAGAGGGCGGATTTACCCCTGAGGATCTGGAAAAGTTAGAGGCAGAGATGTCTAAGATCGTGAAGGAGAATCTTCCGGTGAAGCCATTTGTCCTTCCAAGGGCAGAGGCGATCCAATTTATGGAGGAGAAGGGCGAGCCTTATAAGGTAGAGCTGATTGAGGATCTTCCAGAGGAGGAGACCATCAGCTTCTATCAGCAGGGCGATTTCGTTGATCTTTGCGCAGGCCCCCATATTATGTATACCAAGGGGGTAAAGGCCTTTAAGCTGACCAGTATCGCAGGCGCTTACTGGAGAGGCAGCGAGAAGAATAAGATGCTTACCAGAATCTACGGAAC
>CABQJX010000213.1 GCA_902464595.1 uncultured Lachnoclostridium sp.
TGCAGGGACGGTTCCAAACCCCAGCTGCAGCAGGCCGCAGACAGTGATCACCGCTCCCGCCACAGCAGCCAGCTTCATAGCTGCATGCATATTGCCCCGGTTGGACAGATGAAAACAGGTTCCCACAAAGAGGAGGAGGGGAACCAGGTAACCTGCAAGCCCAAAAATCCCCAACTGAACGCTCCTCAATACATTTCCCACAGCACCGCACAGCTTCAGATTGCTTAAAAACAGCAAAATAGCCACGGCAAAGGAGCAGATAATGACCACCTCTGCTCCGATAAAATCAACAGGATCCTGCTCCCTTTCCTTTTTTGAGGCCGTTCCCCGGCTCTTTGGGGAAGCGGACGGCCCCTTGCCTCCGCCAGCCTGGTTTTTTTTCGGTCTCCCCGGTTTCCGGTTTCCACTCTGCTGTTTTTTATTTGTTTCAGCCACTGATACAGCCTCCTGTCATTCTCGTCAAGCTATGATACTCCATATCCTCTCCCCCGGCATGAAAAAGCCCTTCGGACATACCAAAGGTTTCCAGAGGACGAACTGTTATTCTATTATGCTATATTTGTCTGAAAAATTCAAGTAGATTGTGTACTTGACTTTTGCGGCTTGAGTTTCCGCAGTTTTCGTAAACACGAAACCAAAGATCCAAACATCTGTCGTATAGGAATGGGGCAGTATTCCGAAGAACACTGCCCCCATAGCCGGCATAAAGCCAGAGATATTTTAATTATTCATCCCAGTTGTGGTACACAGCCTGAACGTCATCATCCTCATCCAGGAGATCCAGAGTACGGTTTAACCGCTTAATATCATCCTCATCTGTCAGCTCTACCCAGGTCTGAGGGATCATGGTTACGCTGGCTTCCATCATAGGCACGTTCTGAGCCTCCAGAGCCTCTCTCACCGCGCTGAAATCATCGGGATCCGTAACGATCTCGTAGCTGTCCTCCTCCTCGGAGAAATCCTCTGCTCCTGCATCCAGGGCTAACATCATCAGTTCATCAGGATCCATCTCACATTCTTCCTTGTCAATGATGATCTGGCCCTTCTTATCAAACATATAGGATACGCTTCCGGGAGTTCCTACATTTCCTCCTCCCTTTGTAAACGCACTTCTCACATTGGCGGCCGTACGGTTCTTATTGTCGGTCAAGGTGTCTACGATGATAGCCACACCACTGGGGCCGTACCCCTCATATGTAAGAGTCTCATAGTTCACTGCGTTTGCATCGCCTGCTGCCTTCTTGATACCGCGGTCGATGGTATCGTTAGGCATGTTGTTGGCTTTTGCCTTGGCGATCACATCCCTGAGCTTGCTGTTGTTGGCCGGATCTGGTCCGCCTTCCTTTACAGCAACGGCGATCTCACGTCCGATCACAGTAAAGATTTTTCCCTTTGCCGCGTCGTTGCGTTCTTTCTTATGCTTAATATTGGCAAACTTTGAATGTCCTGACATTGGTTCAGCGTCCTTTCTTATTCTGCTTGATTTTCTATTTTTACGTCCCAACCGCCGGGAATAAGGAAAATCAATCCCTCCCAGGCGTCACGCAATACACATCTTTTCTATCTTAACACGATTTAAGTATGATGACAAGGAATTTTGTTCCTTAGCCACCCCATTTTATAAGCCATTTATGATAATGTCTCAGTATA
>CABQJX010000214.1 GCA_902464595.1 uncultured Lachnoclostridium sp.
CACAGATTGCACACTTAGCCATACTATTGCACCTCCTTAACACGTTACTTGGATTTTATATATGGAAAAATCCACAACAAGTGTATGATACCAGATGTTTGCAGATTTTGCAAGCGAAAAAAATAAATTTCTTTCTTTTTTACAGAAAATAGTGTATACTGTCTCTATTAGAGAAACGGAGGTGCGTATATGAAGGGACGAATCAGCAATAAGATGGGTGAGATCCAGATCAACCCTGACGTCATTGCCTTATATGCAGGAACCATCGCGGTAGAATGTTTTGGTATTGTGGGAATGGCAGCGGTCAGCATGAAGGACGGGCTGGTCAAGCTGCTGAAGCGGGAGAGCCTGACCCATGGCATCAATGTAGATATAAAGGATAACCGGATCTCCATTGATTTTCACGTGATCGTATCCTACGGGGTAAGTATTTCGGCCGTGGCGGACAATCTGATCGAGAGCGTGAAATACAGAGTAGAAGAATTCACCGGCATAGAGGTTGAGAAGATCAACATTTATGTGGAAGGTGTCAGAGTGATTGACTAGGAGGAAGCAGCTTGTGGGTATGAGTACAATAGATTCCAGCATGCTGAAACATGCTTTTTTGGCAGGTGCAAAGCGTCTGGAGGAGAAAAAGGACTGGATCAATGAATTGAATGTATTCCCTGTGCCGGATGGCGATACGGGGACCAACATGACTTTGACCATTATGGCAGCCGCAAAAGAGGTGTCTGAGCTGGAAGATCCTTCCATAGAGCAGCTGGCCAAGGCCATATCTTCCGGCTCTTTGCGAGGTGCAAGAGGAAATTCCGGCGTGATCCTGTCACAGCTTTTGAGGGGATTTGCAAAGGAGATCAAGTCCTGTGAGGCGATCAGCACCACGATCTTAGCCAATGCTATGGTAAGAGGAACGGAAACTGCCTATAAGGCTGTTATGAAGCCTAAGGAGGGAACGATCCTTACTGTGGCGAAGGCAATGGCGGATAAAGGGCTGGAAATGGCCTCCCGGACAGAGGATATGGAGGAATTTGTAAACGAAGTAGTAGAGTACGGAGACTACATGCTGAACCAGACGCCGGAGATGCTTCCTGTTTTAAAGCAGGCAGGGGTGGTGGATTCCGGCGGACAGGGACTTATGCAGATGGTTAAAGGAGCAGCAGACGGTCTGTTCGGAAGGATCCCGGAGGTTTCCTTTGAGAGCGCCCTTTCTTCCAGCCGGGAAGCAAAGGGGGCGGCCAGGACAGATATTGAGACAGCCAATATCCGGTTTGGCTATTGTACTGAGTTTATCATTAATCTGGAAAAGGACTACACGGATCAGGACGAGACAGAGTTAAAATCTTATCTCTCCTCCATCGGAGATTCCCTGGTGGTAGTATCGGACGACGAAGTGGTGAAGGTTCATGTCCATACAGATCATCCAGGCCTGGCTTTTGAAAAAGGCCTGAGCTATGGCTCTTTATCCCGCATGAAGGTTGACAATATGCGGGAGGAGCATGAGGAACGGGTGATCCGGGATTCAGAGCGTCTTGCAAGGGAACAGGCAAAGGGGCAGGAAGCCGGATCAGGAGCCCCGGACAGCCGAGAGGA